>DASVLY010000470.1:0-3024 GCA_036384635.1 Noviherbaspirillum sp.
TCATTTTCGCGCTGCTCGCGTTCGGTCAACTGTTCGGCTTCGTCGGCGTCTTGCTGGCACTGCCCGCCTCTGCCATCCTCGCGGTCGGACTCCGGCACGTACGCATCCACTATTTCAACAGCAGCTTTTATCGTCAGTCATGAGGCAATTACTGCTCGACCTGAGCGCGGAAAAACCGCAGACGCTCGACTCTTTCGTCACCGGACAAAATGAAGAGCTGCTGCAGCTCCTGCGCCTTTTTTCACGGCACGCCGCTCGGGCGCCGGATGATCGCTTCGTTTATCTGTGGGGCGAATCCGGCGCCGGAAAAACGCATTTGCTGCGTGCGCTGGCGGCTACGCCGCACGCACGCCATATCGCGTGCGACGCTGCCGAGGAGGCGTTCTCGTACGATACGCAAACCACGCTCTACCTGATCGACGATTGCGAACGGCTTGCGCCGCAATCGCAGATCGGCGCATTCAACCTGTTCAATCAGGTGCGCGAAAACGGCGGCTTGCTGGTCACATCCGGCAATCTGCCGCCGGCGCGCCTGGCGCTGCGCGAAGATTTGCGCACCCGTCTGGGCTGGGGCCTGATCTACCAGGTGCACGGCCTGACCGACGACGAGAAAATCGCGGCGCTCCATCAGGCGGCGCAAGCGCGCGGCTTGACCCTGTCGTCCGGCGTGTTACCCTATCTGATTACTCACTTCCGGCGCGATATGCAATCCTTGTCCGCCATGCTCGACGCATTGGACCAATATTCGCTGGAGACACAGCGTCCGATTACCCTGTCGCTTTTGCGCAGTCTGTTGCAACTCGAAGCAAAAGAATGAACCTCGCACTATTCGATCTTGACCATACCTTAATACCGATCGACTCCGACTACGAATGGGGTCAGTTCCTGGTGCGTATCGGCGCAGTCGATGCCGATGCCTTCGCCAGGCGCAACGCCGAATTTTATGCACAGTACGAAGCGGGCACGCTCGATCCGGTCGAGTACCTGGAATTCGCACTCGGCACGCTGGCGCAATTCCCTCGCAGACAGTTGGACGACTGGCACTTGCAGTTCACAGAGGAAGTGATCAAACCCGCGATCCGCCCGATGGCGCTGGACCTGGTGAAACGGCACCAGGACGCGGATGACCTGATTGCGATCATCACCGCAACCAACCGCTTCGTCACCGCGCCGATCGCCCGCCTGTTCGGCATTGCCAATCTGATCGCGGCTGAACCCGAGATGACCGGCGACGGCGAAATCACCGGCAGGCTGCGCGGCATTCCGACCTCCGGCCCCGGCAAGGTGACACACACACAGCGATGGCTCGCCGAACAGGGCACGACGCTGGGCAGTTTTGCTCGCAGCTATTTTTACAGCGATTCGCAAAACGATATTCCCCTCTTGTCCGCCGTGACCAACCCGGTCGCCACCAATCCCAACGCCCTGCTGAAAGCGCATGCACAAGCGCACGGCTGGCCCATCCTCACGCTATTCGATGATTAAGAAGCTCATTCGCCGCATCCTCGGCAAGAAAAATGCGGACCACCGTGCCGAACCCGACGTGCTTGGTCCGAAAGAACACCGCATCGATCCGCAACTGCTGTCGCCCAATGCCGTCCGTGTGACGCAAACCCTGCAGGATGCCGGGTTCACGGCATTCGTCGTCGGCGGCGCGGTGCGCGACCTGCTCCTGGGCGTCAAACCGAAGGACTTCGACGTCGCTACCAATGCCACGCCCGAACAGGTCAAACGCCTGTTCCGCCGCGCCTTCATCATCGGCCGGCGCTTCCAGATCGTGCATGTGATGTTCGGCCAGGAGATCATCGAGGTCACCACCTTCCGCGGTGCCTCGGCCGACAATGCGCCAAAGGACGAGCATGGCCGCGTGCTGCGCGATAACACCTTCGGCGAACAGCATGAGGATGCCGTGCGGCGCGATTTCACGATCAACGCGATGTACTACGATCCGGCCAGCCAGCAGGTGCTTGATTACCACCAGGGGATCGCCGACATCCGCAGCAGGACGCTGCGCGTCATCGGCGTACCGGAAGCCAGGTACCGGGAAGACCCGGTGCGTCTGCTGCGCGTAGTGCGTTTTGCCGCCAAGCTGAATTTCACGATCGATCCGGCAACCCGCGAGCCGATTCAGGTGATGGCACCGCTGATCAACAATGTGCCGGCCGCGCGCGTGTTCGATGAAATGCTGAAGCTGCTGCTCTCCGGCCACGCCCTCGCCTGCCTGCAGCAATTGCGCAAGGAAGGCTTGCATCACGGCCTGCTGCCGCTGCTCGACGTCGTGCTGGAACAGCCGCTCGGCGAAAAATTCGTGACGCTCGCGCTGGCCGAAACCGACGAGCGCGTCCTGCACGGCAAGTCGGTATCGCCCGGCTTCCTGTTCGCGTCGCTGCTGTGGCATCAGGTGCTGGAAAAATGGAATGCCTACCAGGCGGCCGGCGAGCATCCGATTCCGGCGCTGCATCTGGCGGCCGATGATGTGCTCAACACGCAGACCGAAAAGCTTGCATTGCAACGCAAGATCGCGTCCGACATGCGCGACATCTGGGCGATGCAGCCGCGCTTCGATCGCCGCATCGGCAAGTCACCATACAAGCTCCTCGAACACCAGCGCCTGCGCGCCGGTTACGACTTCCTGCTGCTGCGCTGTGCGTCCGGTGAAATCGATACGGAAATCGGCGAATGGTGGACCGCGTTCATCAACGGTGACAGCCCTGCCCGCGAAGGGCTGATTGCAAGAAAACCCAAAACGGAAGGCGAAGGTCAGGCACCGAAAAAACGGCGCCGCCGCAGCCGCAATAAAAATAAAAGCGCATCGGCAGAAGGCAATGCATGAGCACCATTTGCCACATCGGCATCGGTTCCAACCTGGGCGATGCGTGCGGTAATGTGAAGCACGCCATCCAGCGTCTCGGGCAACTGGATGCCACCAGGCTCGATGCGCAGTCTGACCTGTTCCTCACCGCGCCGATTGACGCTGTAGGCGACGACTACATCAATGCGGTAGCGCGCATCGACACGCAACTG
>DASVLY010000471.1:0-1686 GCA_036384635.1 Noviherbaspirillum sp.
GTCGGTGGCATAATCGATCTGGCGGCGCACGGCGGAACGATTGGAAAGCGCCAGAAGGCTGCCCCCGGGCTCGCGCATGATGAGCGTCGGCATCAGATATTCGAACATCGATCCCGACCAGGATTGCAGCGCGGAGGAACGACCCAGCGGCGTCAGCGTCCGGCCGAGGCGGAACCAATGCCGTGTCGGGATATCGCCTTTCGCAATGGCGAAAAAGCTGGCAAGGCGAGCTTCCGATGCGAGAAGATCATAGACATTCGCATCGAGCTGTTGATCGTCGATGCGATAGCCGATGCTCAGAAGCTGCCGGTCCTTGTCGTAAAGGAACGCGAAGTCCATTTCTTCGGTGAGCTGCCGGCAGATTTCGGCGATGCGCACAAGACGTTCCGAAAGCGCGTGCGCTGCCTTTTCCGGATGGGCGTAGATTTCCCGATCCTTGCGGTGGCTTTTGGTCCAGTTCGCGATCGACTCCACGGCTTCGCGCAGAAACAGCTTCTCGCTGTCCAGTTGCGCAAGCTCGGCGGCAAGATTCTGCGCGTGCTCTTCGAGCTCCTCCAGATGGCTCCAAACCACGACGTCGCCGTGCTCGGACAGAACGATGCGGTCCAACCGTTCGAGCATGTCCTGCATCTCATGGCGCATCGGCTCTGCAATTCGCAGCGGAACTGCCACGGCTTCGCGCAGCAGGTTGATGGCGTCACCCAGCCCATCGAAACGATGATCGACGGAAATGGCGCCGGCGATCTTGCTGCAGGTATTCTTCACGACAAGAAGATTTCCCGCCAGATTTCCGCTATCGACAGTGGAAATGTAGCGCGGATTCAAGGTGTCCAGAAATTTGGTTTCATACCAATTGAAGAAGTGCCCGCGATAGCGCGACAACTTTCGCAAGGTGGCGAGCGTGGCTTCCAGGCGTTCGACGGTTTCGACTGTGCCGATCCATCCAAAATCGCGCGCGGCGAGAACACAGTTGAGATAAAGACCGATATTGGTCGGCGACGTCCGGTGGGCAATAACGGGCTTGGGATTTTCCTGAAAATTGTCGGGCGGAAGCCAGTTCTCCTCTTCCGTCACGAAGCGCTCGAAGAACAGCCATGTGCGCCGCGCGGCCAACCGAAGCGCGTTCGTGTCGGATTGTGAAATCTTCAGATGGGGCTCGGTCTTGGGCGACTGGCTCGCCCAGCGCGCGATAAGGGGAGAAAACGCCCAGAGCGCCAGAAATGGCGCGCCGGTAGAGATGCTGTGAGGCGCCTGCAAATGGATGACAGTCGCGGCGACCCCCGCGAAAGCGAAACTCCCAAGAAGCTGGAAGGCGAGGGCCCTGTAGCTGCCGCCGCGTTTTGTGTATGCGCTTTGCGCAAAGGTGACCCATTCCAGCAGATGCCGCCCGCTGCAGAAGACCCGGAACAGGGTTCGCACGATGGCGTCCAGCGAAAGATACGCGACGCGTGCAAGGAAGGAGATGGTGAACAACAGTTGCGTCAATGCGAGCAATGTGTCGCGCGCCAAATTCCGCAGATGGGACCGACGGGAGAAGCCGCGCCGCGTCGGCAGTATCCCGGTGACGATTGGCAGAAGCGGCGGAACGGCGATGACTGCGAACAGGAACAACGTCCAGCGCATTGCGGCCGCCGGCGGCAGCAGCCAGCCGCAGAGAAGCGACAACAGCAGCGCGGGTGCGGACAG
>DASVLY010000472.1:0-4807 GCA_036384635.1 Noviherbaspirillum sp.
TGTGATGTTGAAACGTCACTTAGCGATAAGAGGCAGCATCCATCGGACAAGAGCGGGCCATCGGAAGGAGCGGGTGCAGATTGTTATGAATGCAACAACTGTAAAAGAAAGCTTTTATACCGGGTTGGACAAGAGTCTGAACGCATTGCACGAGCAAGGCCTGTACAAATCGGAACGGGTGATTACATCGCGCCAGGGCACGCAAGTGGTGTGCGACGACGGTCGCATGCTGATCAATCTGTGTGCAAACAATTACCTTGGTTTGTCCGGCGATGAGGCGATGGTGCAGGCCGCGCATGCGGCGCTGGATAAATACGGCTACGGCCTGTCTTCGGTGCGCTTCATTTGCGGTACGCAAACGGTGCACAAGAAACTGGAGCGCGCACTGTCCGATTTTCTCGGCATGGAGGACGCGATCTTGTATGCAGCCGCATTTGACGCCAACGGCGGCGTATTCGAACCGCTGTTCGACGAAAACGACGCGATCATTTCGGATGCGCTGAACCATGCCTCAATCATCGACGGCATCCGCCTGTGCAAGGCGGCGCGCTTGCGTTACGAGCATAACGACATGGCCGACCTGGAAAAGCAGCTGCAAGCGGCAGCCGGCAAGCGGCACAAGCTCATCGTTACTGATGGCGTGTTTTCGATGGACGGCACGATTGCCCAGCTCGACAGGATCTGCGACCTTGCCGACCACTACGGCGCGCTGGTGATGATCGACGAAAGCCATGCAACGGGTTTCATGGGCAGAACCGGCCGCGGCACACATGAGCATCATGGCGTGATGGGGCGCATCGACATCATCACCGGCACGCTCGGCAAAGCGCTGGGCGGCGCGATGGGCGGCTTCACCGCCGCGCGGCGTGAGGTGATCCAGATGCTGCGCCAGAAATCGCGCCCCTACCTGTTTTCCAATTCGCTGGCGCCAGTGATCGCTGGCACGTCGCTGGCAGTATTGCAGCGGTTGTCGGCGTCGACCGAACTGCGCGACCGGCTGCATGCAAATACCGCTTACTTCCGCAGCGCGATCACCGAACTCGGCTTCACGATCAAGCCCGGTACCCACCCGGTGGTACCGGTGATGCTGTTCGATGCGCCGCTCGCGCAGAAATTCGCGCAGCGCCTGTACGAACTGGGTGTCCTCGTGACAGGCTTCTTCTACCCGGTGGTGCCGATGGGGCAGGCGCGTGTGCGGGTGCAATTGTCCGCTGCGCACAGCAGGGAGCAACTGGACCTGGCGCTGACTGCATTCGGGCAGGCAGGACAGGAACTCGGGCTGTTGAAGAGCTGAAGGAGGGGAGATGGAGCGCGTATTGGTCATTGGCGCCAACGGGCAGATCGGCTGCGAACTGGTGGAGGCCCTCGCCGAAAAGCTCGGCGCGCAGAATGTGATCGCAGCCGATATCGGGGCGCACAGCCTGTTCGGCGCGCGCTGTTATGAGACGGTGGATGTGCTCGACAGCGAACGTGTCGCAGGGATCGTCGAGCGCTATGGCGTGACGCAGGTATACCAACTTGCCGCACTGCTGTCGGTAACCGGAGAACAGGAACCGTTGAAAGCGTGGACGCTGAACATGAACGGCTTGCTGAATGTCCTCGAACTGGCGCGCAAATGTCTTGCGGCAGGTAAGCCGCTGAAAGTATTCTGGCCGTCGTCGATCGCTGCATTCGGTCCGCATACGCCGGCGGTGGACACGCCGCAGTTAGCGGTGATGGACCCGACCACGATTTACGGCATCAGCAAGCAGGCCGGCGAGCGGCTGTGCGAATACTACTTCAGCAAGTTCGGCGTCGATGTGCGCAGCATCCGCTACCCCGGCATCATCAGTCATAAATCGCCGCCGGGCGGTGGTACCACCGATTACGCAATCGCGATGTTCCATGCTGCCAGGCGCGGCGAGCGATACACTTGCTATCTCGGACCGGAAACCACGCTGCCGATGATTTACATGCCGGATGCGATACGCGCGGCCATCGAGCTGATGGAGGCGCCTGCGGAACAGATTCGTGTGCGCTCCGCATACAACGTTGCCGGTTTGAGTTTTAACCCGCGCGAACTGGCGCAGGCAATCAGGCAGCGCATGCCGAAATTCGACATCAGTTATCAGCCCGACCACCGCCAGGCGATTGCCGATAGTTGGCCGCGCAGCCTGGACGACACCTATGCACGTGCGGACTGGGGCTGGCATGCGGCGATAGGGCTGGAACAACTGGTGGACGACATGCTTGCGCACATCAAGGTGCCGGCGTTGGATCACGCTGCGTAAGGGTCCGTGCAGAAATAAGTTGCACAATTTTGCTGGCCATAGCCGGCGCACGCCTTGCATTGCATCCGGCTACGGCCGCCAAATGGCACAACTTATTCCGCTCTATGCGGTTGGAAAACGCGGGTGCCGCAGCGGCGCTCCAGTTATAATGACGAGCAATCCGTTGTCATCCAATCCATTTCATTCCATTATGCAATACGTGTCCACTCGCGGCCAAGCGCCGGCGCAATCCTTTTCCCAGATTCTGTTAGGTGGCCTCGCTCCCGATGGCGGCCTGTACTTGCCGGCTGAATACCCGAAAGTTAGCGGTGCCGAGCTCGATGCGTGGCGCAAGCTGTCGTATCCGGATCTCGCATTCGAAGTGCTGAGAAAATTCGCCACCGATATCCCGGAAGCGGACCTGAAAGCGCTCGCGCACAAGACCTACACCGCCGATGTGTATCGCAATGCACGTGCCGGCGAGGATGCATCGCAAATCACGCCGCTGCGCGTGATGGAAGAAAAGAACGGAAGCAAGCTGGTATTGCAGGCATTGTCGAACGGTCCGACGCTTGCGTTCAAGGACATGGCAATGCAATTGCTTGGCAACCTGTTCGAATATGCATTAGCCAAACAACATGCAGAACTGAACATTTTCGGTGCGACTTCGGGCGACACCGGCAGCGCGGCCGAATACGCCATGCGCGGCAAGAAGGGTATCCGCGTGTTCATGTTGTCTCCGCACAAGAAGATGAGCGCGTTCCAGACCGCGCAGATGTTCAGCCTGCAAGATCCGAACATTTTCAATATCGCGGTTGAAGGCGTATTCGACGATTGCCAGGACATGGTGAAGGCGGTATCGAACGATCTCGAATTCAAGACGCGCCAGAAGATCGGTACCGTCAATTCGATCAACTGGGCGCGCGTGGTGGCGCAAGTGGTGTACTACTTCCGCGGTTACCTTGCTGCGACGACCGATAATGACCAGAAGGTGTCGTTCACGGTCCCGTCCGGTAACTTCGGCAATATCTGCGCCGGTCATATCGCGCGCATGATGGGGCTGCCGATCGACAAGCTGGTGGTCGCGACCAATGAAAACGACGTGCTCGACGAATTCTTCCGCACCGGGGTCTATCGCGTGCGTAAATCGGCGGAAACCTATCACACCACCAGCCCGAGCATGGACATCAGCAAGGCGTCGAATTTCGAGCGCTTCGTGTTCGACCTGCTGGGCCGCGACGCCGACCGCGTGCGCGCCTTGTTCAAAAAAATCGATACGCATGGCGGCTTCGATCTGTCCGGCAGGCCGGGCGGTGACGGCGACGAATTCGGGAAGGTCGCACAGTATGGTTTCGTGTCAGGAAAATCGGTGCATGCGGACCGCATCGCAACGATTCGGGACGTGCATGAAAAATACGGTGTGGCGATCGACACTCACACCGCTGACGGCGTGAAGGTTGCACGTGAATACATGACGCCCGGCGTGCCGATGATCGTGCTTGAAACCGCGTTGCCGGCGAAATTCAACGAAACGATACGCGAAGCGCTCGGCCGCGACGCCGAACGCCCGGCCGGTTTCGAGAATATCGAAGCGCTGCCGCAACGCTTTGACGTGATGACGCCGGCTATCGAAAAGATGAAGGCGTTCATCGCAAAGCACACCGGCTTGTAATCGGACGCAGTCATCTCCGATGCTGGAGCGAACATGACTGACAAGAAACCCATGTTGAGCGCCGCCGAGGCGCTCGACTTTTTGCTCTCTGCGGTCAGGCCGATTGCGGAGACGCAGACGTTGCCGACGCAGAACGTGAACGGTCGCGTATTGGCTTCCGCGCAGACTTCACAGCTCAATGTTCCGCCGATGGACAATACGCAGATGGATGGTTATGCGGTGCGCGCGGCCGATTGCGTAAGCGGTTCGGCCAGGTTGCCGGTGTCCCGGCGCATTCCCGCAGGGCTGGTCGGCCAACCGCTGCAGCCTGGCACCGCTGCACGGATTTTCACCGGCGCGATGATTCCACAAGGCGCGGATGCGGTGGTGATGCAGGAGCAGTGCGAGTTTGAAAAGACTTCCGAAGGCGACTTTGTCACGATCCGCCATGCGCCGCAATCCGGCGAGTGGATACGCCGCACAGGCGAAGACATCAAGGCCGGCAGTGTGATCCTTCCGGCTGGCACGCGATTGCGCGCCCAGGAACTGGGGCTGGCCGCATCGGTCGGTCTGGCAAGTCTGCCGGTAGTGCGCAGCCCGCGCGTTGCGATATTTTTCACCGGTGATGAACTTGCGATGCCGGGTGAGCCCTTGAAACCGGGGGCGATCTACAACTCCAATCGCTTTACCCTGCATGGCCTGCTGCAAAACCTCGGCTGCGACATCACGGATTACGGCATCGTGCCGGACTCGCTGCAAGCCACGCGCGATACCTTGCGCGAGGCGGCTGCAGATCATGATCTGATCATCACTTCCGGAGGCGTGTCGGTCGGCGAAGAGGACTATATCAAGCCCGCGGTCGAGGCCGAAGGACGGTTGAGCATGTGGCAGATCGCGATCAAGCCGG
>DASVLY010000473.1:0-2423 GCA_036384635.1 Noviherbaspirillum sp.
TGCGATGTCGGCCAGCCGCATTTCGGCCGGCACAGGGCTGCGCACCTCTCGATAGTACATGCCGAAGGTGCCGAGCACTTTCCCGCGCTGCGAGATGATCGGAGTCGACCAGCAGGCGCGCAAGCCGTATTGCGCAGCGAAATCGCGATAATCCTGCCACAGCGGATCTTGCAGGATGTCGGTCACGATTACCCGCTCGCGCCGGTACATCGCGGTGCCGCATGAGCCGGTCCGCGGACCGATCGGCGCGCCTATCAGCGCCTTGCAATAAGAATCCGGCAGAGCGGGCTCAAAGACGCCGCGCACATGCACGCCGTCTTCCCCCAGCAGCAGGATGGACCCGATCATGCCGTCGGACTGCGATTCGATCACGCGGATCAAACTGGTCAGCACTTCTTCCAGCGGCGCGCCGGTCGCTATCATTTCGAGCACCTTGCCCTGCCCGACGCGCAACGCCTCCTCCTGCTTGCGTTGTGTGATTTCCTTGCCGGTGCCGCGATACCCCTTGAAATTGCCTTGCGCATCGAACAGCGGCTCGCCGCTGACTGAGAACCAGCGTACCTTGTCGTTCGGGTATTGTGCCTTGTACTCCCAGTCGGCAAACGGCTGGTGCGCTTCCAGCACGGCCCTGTGCGCCGCCAGTTCGCTGGCGTCGCTGGCGTAGATCGGCAATTCCCAGCGCGTCTTGCCGATGGCCTGGCTCAGATCCACCTTACCCTGGTCGAGCATGCCTCCCGACAGCGAAGTAAAGCGCAGGTTTTCATCCTGCTCCCAGTACCAGTCGGACGACAGGTTGGTCAGCCGCTGAAAGCGCTCCTCGCTCTCGGCCAGCGCCTGCTCCGCCCGCTTGCGCTGATCGATGTCATGCACCACCCAGATCACGCCTTTGCTCAGATCGTTGCGGTCGATGGCGGTCAACATCGTGCGCGCCCAGAACACGGAGCCGTCGCTGCGCAGGTATTGCTCATCGATCGCATGTTCGCCGCCGACCCCCATCGCCGCATACCCCAGCTTCCCCAGGCTCAACCAGCTCTCTTCCGACAAATGCAGTACGCGCGTCGATTTCCCGATCAAGTCCTCGGGACGATAACCGAACATGTTGCCGAGTGTCTGGTTGCAGCGGAGGATATGGCGGTTCTTCACGAACGCAATACCCACCCCGGCATGTTCCAGAATGCTTTGCGGCTCCAGCACCAGGTCGCGCATATCCTGCCCGGCCGCATCTCTGCCGGCAAAAAAACGGTTTACAAGCTGCCATGCGCCTGCAAGGTAAGAATAAAAAGTACTCACGGAGAATGGTATAGACGGTTATTGCTTGGTTACACCTGTTTCAGGATAACTAATACAAAGAAATCCGGCAAAGGTTTTTGTCTTAAATGCAATCTATTGTCGCTCAGTTACGATTCTTGCGGCAAACTTCTTGACGGACTCTTGCGCGCGCTCATTGTGCAGCGGAACACCTCCTTTAAAGTGAATACCCGTTACATCCGCACCTGCCGTTTGCCTCCTTACTCCTAATTAGAACTTACGCAAAACCGCCCCGGCAAGGCGCGCCGCCGCAGACAGTACAAAGACGTATGGTAAGGCGGCAGCAACGCGGCTGGGGCGGTTTTGCGTAAGTCCTACTAATATTAAATGCGGGGCGCCCCCGAACATGGAAGAAATCGAACAATACAAGCGCCGCCTTGCACGAGAAATGACTGCGCGGCGGCATGCTGAAGCCCTGATCGAACAAAAGAGACTGGAGCTTCTTCACCAGGCCAGGCAGCAGGAACAGGTATTGCGCGAAACTCAGGAACGCGACCGCTTGCTGGTGGAGCTGTCGCCGGACGCGATGCTGATCGAGTGCGACGGGCAGATCGTATTCGCGAATCCGGCTGCGCTGCGTCTGTTTCGTGCGAAAAATGCCACCGATTTGCTCGGCATGACACTGGCAAGCCTGGCGGCTCCCGCTTTCCGCAACGATATTGCCTCCACCATCACTCACGTGCAGCAAGGAGGCGGGCAGACCGTGCGTACCGTGGAAGAACAGGCGTTGCGCCTGGATGGTGAAACAGTGGATGTCGCGGTAACCCGCCTGTCGTTCGCTTATCACGGCAAACCGGCGATCCATATGGTCGCGCGCGATATTTCGGAGCGCAAACGGCTGGAAAACCAACTACACCATCAGGCCACGCACGATGCGCTGACCGGTTTGCCGAACCGCAATCTGCTGATCGACCGCCTGCATCAGGCGATTGCCGAGGCCAGGCGCTACAAAGAACGCTTTATGCTCGCCTTCATCGATCTCGACCATTTCAAATGGATCAACGACAGCTTCGGCCACGACACAGGAGACATGCTGCTCAAGATCGTTTCCGAGCGCATGTCGTCCTGTCTGCGCGAATCGGATACCATCGCGCGCCTGGGCGGCGACGAATTCG
>DASVLY010000474.1:0-2418 GCA_036384635.1 Noviherbaspirillum sp.
CCGGCCTTGCGCAAAAGGGCGGGGCGGTGATGTCGCATGTGCGGCTGGCCGACCGCCAGGAAGACATTTTCTCGACCCGCGTCGGCACCGGTGCGGCAGACCTGGTGATCGGCTGCGATGCCATCGTGACCGCCAGCCGCGATGCGCTCTCGCGCATGGGCGAAGGGCGTACGCATGCGGCGGTCAACATCACCGCTTCGCCGACTGCCGCCTTCGTGAAAAATCCGGACTGGCAATTCCCGGCGGCCTCCGCAGAGAATGACATCAGTGTTGCCTGCGGCGCCGGCCGCGCCGATTTCGTCGATGCAGGCAGGGTGGCCGCCGCGCTGATGGGAGATGCGATTGCGACCAACATGTTCATGCTTGGCTATGCATGGCAAAAGGGTTGGGTGCCGTTGTCGGAAGCGGCGCTGATGAAAGCGATCGAACTGAATGCCGTGTCGGTCGAATTCAACAGGCAGGCTTTCGTCTGGGGTCGTCATGCGGCATACGATTGGGCTGCGGTCGAGCGCCTGGCGAAGCTGAACGACACCGCCGCGCAGGTGATCGAGCTCAGGCGCACGCCGTCGCTGGACGAGCTGATTGACGCCCGCGTCGAATTCCTGACGAAATATCAGGATGCCGCATATGCGAAGCAATACCGCGATTTCGTCGAAGAGGTGCGCGCCGCCGAGCACAAGGTGGCCGGGCACAAGCGGCTGCGTCTGACCGAGGCGGTTGCGCGCTGCCTGTTCAAGCTGATGGCGTACAAGGACGAATACGAGGTTGCGCGTTTGCATTCGGACCCCGCATTCAAGGCGAAGATCGCCGGCATGTTCGAAGGCGATTACAAGATCAGGTTCCATCTCGCGCCGCCGCTGCTGGCCAGGCGCGATGCACAAGGACACCTGATCAAGCAGGAATTCGGCCCGTGGATGATGATGGTGTTCGGCGTGCTCGCGAAGTTCCGATTCCTGCGCGGCAGCGCATTCGATATCTTCGGTTATACAGCCGAGCGCAAGACCGAGCGCGCGCTCATTGTGGAGTATCGGGAAACGGTAGCCGGCCTGCTGGCGAAGCTGAGTGCGGAAAACCTGCCGAAGGCGGTGGCGATTGCCGGCATACCGGAAGACATCCGCGGCTTCGGCCATGTGAAGGACAAGCAGTTACGCGCGGCCAAGGAGAGGGAGGCGGCGTTACTGAAGGAATTCGATGTGCTGAAATCGACCGCGCCAGGGAGCACCCAGCATGTGGCGTGATTGAAGTCCGGCCATCCTGTGATGAAAGCCGTCATTCCGATGCCATCGGAATGACGGCTTTGTTGTTGATGCCGCTATCGCCCCAGTTGATACTGCAGCGCGGATACCTCGATATGCGTGAGGATGACGGCGCTTTTCAATTCATAGTTCATACCGTCGGAAGGATGGAGCGTGCTTTGCGCATGATCGCTGATGCGCGCGAGATCTTCCACGCTCTTGCGGATGCGCCCGACATCGCGCGACCGCAACGCATTCTGTGCCTGGCTGGCACGCTGGCCGAGTTCGTCGACATAATGCTTCATCTCGGACGGCACATTGGTGTCCGAATGGCAGGCTCGCGCAGCATGATCGATGGTGCGGTCGATGAAGCTCAACCGTTCTTGAATTTCCTCACTTTGCACTTTCATTCGCGTCTCCTCTTGAACAAGGTCCAAGCATGAATGGATGGAGGCTCTGCAATTGGTACATCGGCCGGTCGAACCGGGATGTAACGAATGAGGTCAAGCGCAACGAGTAGTCAGAGCATCCGTTTGGTTTGATGAAACATCAACAGCAAAGTTCCGAGTGAAAATCCTGCAAGCTCATTTGAGTCTGTCAGAGCCCTGTCTAAAATACGCAAGTTTGGTTTGTGCCGCAAGAAGCAGTCATGCTGCGGCGCAGTGTGCAAGAAAGCGCACGTCAGGAAATTGGTGCGCTGCGCAATGGCGAAGCTGCGCCGTGCCGCAGTGCTTATATGCTTATCAATTCAACGTCATACTGATATGCACAGTTCTTTTGCCGAACCCGTCGAACCGCACCGTATCCTGATCGGTTGCGCGGGGTGGAACATACCAAGCGCAACACAAGAGCATTTTCTGCAATGCGGCAGCCATCTCGACCGCAAGCTCGGTTGTCTGCTGGTGCAACTACCCCTGCGCGCCGGATTGATGCTTATGCACGTTCTGGACAGCAGGTATGGTGCATGTTCGACAATACGGCAAGCGGTGCTGCAATACCGGATGCGTTGGCGCTGCTTCAACGGTTGGGAATAAGACGCAACAGCGGATAGGAAAGATTATTTCCCGGTATTGCAAGCACTGCATAAACAGAGCCAGCGTTTGGTCGCGGTCACGAAAGCATTGTCTTGCAGTAGTTTTTCCTCATGTGCCGGCATATTGCCGGTATCCCCGCGCACGCAACT
>DASVLY010000475.1:0-6091 GCA_036384635.1 Noviherbaspirillum sp.
CAGGAGATCCAGGCTCATGGGTGCAGGCGCGCTCCACGTCAGCACATCGAGGATGTCCCGCAGGCGGGGCTCCTCGGCAAAGACTTGCTGGCTGATCTGCAGTGCAGAGTAGAGATCGCCCGTGTGCCCGGTCAGGCTGGCCAGACGAGGCGGCAGCGCCCTCCTGATATTCTGTTGAAGCAATTCCAGATAATCGCGCCAGCTTACGGGACGCCGCAACAGATACGCACCGGCAAGTTCGATAGCCAGAGGCAGTCCCTCCAGACGTGCTGCGATTTTCCTTGCCGCGTCCCATTCCGCCTCCGTTTCAGGCTGTCGGCCGCTTTCCTGAATCAGCAGGCGAAGCGACTGTTCCGGGTCGAGCACATCAATCGGGACATAGGTGAAGTCGGGCTGCTCTGTCCGGCTGGTGGCGAGTATGTGAGGTTCTGCCGGGGGCTCCGGCAAATAGCCTTTGAGGGCGGATATCTGTTCGAGATTGTCGAAAACGATCAGGCACCCGGAGTAGCTGCGCAGCCTGCGCCGTGCGATCTCAAGCTTGTGGCTGTGCTCCGACTCGGGCGCAACCCAGCGCGCCTCGACTGCCAGCTTCACGAGTTGTGCGTCAATATCCTGATCGGCAGTCAGCCATATCACGCCGTTGGGGTAGGTATCGCGGTACAAGTATGCGTATTCCACCGCCAACTGTGTTTTTCCCAAGCCGCCGAATCCTTGAAATACGGCCGTTTGACCAATTGCGGTGCGCCTTCCGGCTGTGAGTTGCTGCCGCACCTTTTTCAGGGACTCTTCCCTCCCGATCACTTGCTCCCCCTTCTGACGGTAGGGGACGTAAAACGGCGGGTGACGCGGGTCGTATTGTTCCGTTGCGTTGGGCCGTGGCGGCAATGGCAGAACCTCGTCTGGCGCGACAATGCCCTTAGGCGTCATGTGCTTCACAACGACAGGCTTTGTGCCGCCATCGCCTTCGTCCAGCTCGAAAGACTGCAGATCACGCTCCAGTTTTCGTCCGCCGCCTGGTTTTTCGATGGCGATGCGAGGCCAGACTCTAAGACGCAGTTCGCCGTGCTCCAGTTGAAGTTCGCCAAGGGAATAGCCATGCTGGCGCTTGACTTGTTTCTCGCCCCAGTGCTCCAGCCCGAACAGAGAGCAGCCCTGCATTTTCCGCCGCTCGTTGCCGCCACCGTGGCCCACGCTGGTGAGGCCGCCTTCATGCATATGACCGAACAGATGCAGGGCAAAGCGCTCGGGCGGGTAGTGAATCTCGTCAGGGAAATGTCGCGCCGAGTCCGGATACAGCCACTCCACCGGATGGTGAGTAAGCAAAAGGCAGGCATCATGCCGCTTCGTCCAGTCGGCTGCGTGATCGTTGCATAGCTTGTTAAGCTGCCGTACATCCAGATGCAGCCGACCCTCGAAATTCCCTTGCGCCAAATGCAGATAGGCGCTGTTGAGGCCAACGATGCCGACGCTGAAGCCCTCTGCTTTGAAGGTGGCCGAGCAATCGCCGGGCAGAAGGCCGCTCTTGGTTGTAGCGGATTTCGGAATGCCTGTCTGTTCCCACCAATCGGTGAAAGGCTGGAAGGCGCTTGAAATCAGGCGGCGCTGGGGGCTATCCTCCTTTTCCCAGAATGGTTTCTGAACCTCCGGCAGGTGCCAGTTATTCAGCAGGCTTAACAGCGCCAGATCGTAAGAGTCATTCGGGCGGATCAGATCATGGTTTCCTGGAATGGCGAGCAATTCCGGCGTAAATCCCCAATCCTTGAAACGAGCCCAGAATTTCCGGAACAGCGTTTCCACCGCATCGAATTCCTCCTTGCTTCCGCGCTGCGTAAGATCGCCGGTAAACAAGACCACATCCCATGGACCGACTCTATCTTTAAGCGACTCCAGGTCTCTTAGAAACTCATCCTCCACGTTCGGCCAAAGGTTTTTTTGGCCCGCCATGCCAAGATGAAGATCCGTGAGATGTAGCCATCGAAAAGTAGTCATAGACAGTCTGAAAAAGACGATATCGATTGATGCGATAAAGGGAGCGCCCGCCCCATGGCAAGTTTTCGATCCTTATTGTTTTGCCGGACGAAATGAAAAAGAAAACTCAAAGCCCCGGCTTTTCGGAATCACCGCGTTTTAATCATGATCAATGTCAAGAAGGAGCAACTATGCTGAAGGTACCAAAAACAATGATAAATGGAAACAAATGTCATGGGGATTAAACCGCATCCGCTGTACAAGCATCCGATACCAAACTGCAGGCAGGACAAGTAGAACACCCCAGTCAATTTCCCCGGCCGGCGGGAACATGCGGCAAGACCAATGGGCGTTCAGTTGCATGATCGCCAGCCCGATCCACAGCCGAAACATTCCCGGCAAATCATAGTCAAATCGAAAATTTGTCTATCGAATATGTCAAGTGAGCGATCTCCTGCCAGCTTCTCTTCTGAGTGAATTCGGCGAAGTGCTGGCGGCACGCACAGGTCTTTATTTTCCTCTTGAACGCTGGCGGGAATTGGAACGCGGGCTTGGCCGCGTCGCCGCCGAGATGAAGTGCGCAAACACAGAATCCTGCCTGCGCAGGCTGCTCAATGCTCCTCTTGCGCAAAACGAAATCGAGATGCTGGCCAGCCATTTGACTGTTGGCGAGACATATTTTTTTCGAGATCAGAGACAATTCGATGCCTTGGAAGAACATATCCTGGCCGGGTTGATCGCGTCCAGACAACAATCCGAACGGCGGATACGGATTTGGAGCGCCGGTTGCTGCACCGGGGAAGAACCTTACTCCATCGCTATCACCCTGGACCGGCTGCTTCCTGATTTCCGCGGCTGGGATATCACGATTCTGGCAACCGATCTGAACCCGCTTTTTTTGCAAAAGGCACGCCGCGGCGTTTATCACGATTGGTCATTCCGCACGACGCCAAGCTGGATCAAGGATCGGTATTTCACACGCGTCGCTGAAAACGCGTTCGAGATCAAGCCGCGCATCAGGGAAAGAGTCACCTTTTCCTACCTCAATCTGGCAGAAGACATCTATCCGGTTTTAATCAATAACACGAACGCGATGGACGTGATTTTTTGTCGCAATGTCCTGATGTATTTCAAACCTGAATACGCGCGGCAAGCGACTCAGCGATTTCATGCATCGCTCATGCCGGAAGGCTACCTAATCGTCAGCCCGATCGAAGCCGCCACTCTGACGTGTGCTCCCTTCCAGACTGTCAATGTTGGCGGGGCCGTATTGTTTCGAAAAGCCGGCCGGCCCGAACAAATCACTCCATCACATCAGGTTGCGTTACCGCTCGAAAACGACAGCCCCCCAGAGCCTATGCCGGGCCAGTTCCTTGCACCTTTACCTGAAATACCACCCAAGGTGTCTGAAGCGTTCAATCCGTTGGAGGTACCTGCCCCATCGGCACCAGAGCGCATCCAGGACACGGCCACCACGTTGTTGCAGGTGAATGGATTCGAACAGGCGGCACAATGGTATCGCGCCGGGGAGTACGACCGCGCAACCGAATGCATAACGACATGGCGGGCAAATTATCCCGAGCATGCCCCATCCTTGACTTTGCTCGCGCGGATTTACGCCAACCAGGGCAAACTGAGTGACGCACTCATATGCTGTCAGCAGGCAATCTCTATCAACAAACTCGACCCCGATACACATTACTTGCTGGCGCTCATCCAGCAAGAATGCGGCATGCTTGAGTTGGCCGCGCAATCGCTGAAGCGCACGCTCTACCTGCAACCGGATCATGTGCTGGCCCACTTTACTTTGGGCTATCTGGCGCAACGGCAAGGCGACGCGATGGCCGCCGGCAAACATTTTCGCCACGCGCTGGAACGACTGCGCTCCTTCGCGCCGGACGACCCTGTGCCGGAATCGGAAGGCTTGACCGCCCGTCGGCTGGCTGAAGTCATCCAGGTTATTCGGGACACCGTATCATGACGAATCCATCCGGCTATCGCGAGTCCCCGCAGACCATCGATTGGGAACAGATTCACCGGCGCTTGGCGGCGGTTCGGAATGCCATCGAAGCGGCTGCGGCCCCACCGCCGGCCATCTTGAAGAAAATTCTCAAGGAACGCGCAATCGCCCTGGCGCGCGAAGCGAAGATGGAAACCGCCGGAAGTGCCATCGACGTGCTGGAATTCGATTTGGCGCATGAACGCTATGGCTTTGAATTGGCCTATATCCGCGAAGTCTGCCCGCTTGCCGAACTGACGCCGCTGCCCGGCACGCCCGACTTTGTGCTCGGGATCGTCAATGTGCGGGGGCGGGTTGTTTCCGTTATCGATATCAGAAAATTTTTCGATTTGCCGGACAAAGGGCTATCCAATCTTAACAAGGTCGTGATCCTGACCAGCGACACCAGGGAATTCGGGGTGCTCACGGACCGCATCGTCGGCACGCGGAGTCTCTTCACCGCCACTTTGCAGGAAAGCCTGCCGACCTTGACCGATGTTCGAAGCCAGTATTTGAAAGGCGTGACCGGCGAGCGCTTGATCGTGCTGGACGCAGGGAAAATTTTGCGCGACGAGAAGCTTGTCGTGAACGTTCAACCGGAACGATGAATCCGTAGGAAAAGATGATGAAATGGATACGCAACTTAAGTATTCGCAACAAATTACTGACGGGATTTGTGCTGGTGTTACTGCTGTTGTTAGGCGTGATCGCATTGGCGTACACCCGCATTTCCCAGATTAATGAATTCCAAAAACAATTATCGAGGGATTTTACTCAGGCGCTCGACTTAACCGCGGTAATTCGATACGAGAATGCAATACGGGCGAGACAACTTGAAATGCTGATAGCCGACACGCCGGTGGAGCGCGAACGCAAGCAGCAGGAGATCAGGGAGCGTGTGCAAATAATCGACAAACAGTTGGAAAACTTACGCTTGTTCTACCGAAACGAGCCGCATTCGCTGGAGAAAATCCAGGAATTGGCGCTGATTCACAACGAATTTAAACAAGTACGGGAAACCCAAATCTTTCCTTTGATTCACGCCGGCAAGCAAGACGAAGCCAAGAAACTCATCCGGGGGCCGCAGCTTGAACGATTCGATAAAATACGCGACATTGTCATCCCCTTGCAGCAGGAGGCTCTGCGGGACGTCGACTTGGCCGAGCAACAGTCCAAGCACATAGCAGAACAGGCGGTTCAAATATTTTTAGCGGTAAGTCTGGCCGCCATCCTTGTTTGCATGATTTGGACCGTGGTCTTGAACCGGATCATTGCCAATCCGCTTAAAACGATAGCCGATTCGGCTACGCAAATTGCGTCAGGTAATCTTTTGACGCCATCGTATGTCGTCGAGCAAGCCGATGAGGTCGGACGGCTATCGCAAGCCTTCAACCGTATGACGGCATATCTAAAGGAAACAGCGGATGCTGCCGAACGGATCGCTGCCGGCGACTTGCGTGTCGGGGTGAAACCCTTATCGGAACAGGATTTGTTCGGCCGCGCTTTTGCCCGCATGATCGACAATCTCAAATCGACCACTGCCGAACTCACCGAAGGCGTCAACGTGCTGGCCGCCGCCGCCAGCGAGATCCTCGCCTCCACTACGCAGGTCGCTTCCGGCGTGGCGGAAACGGCTACTGCCATTTCCCAAACCACCGCCACCGTCGAAGAAGTCAAACAAGCCGGCCTGCTCTCCAGCCAAAAGGCCCGGCATGTGGCCGACAGCGCCCAGAAAGCCAACGAAGTGACGCAAGGCGGCATCCAGGCTGTGACTGCCGCCATCAATGGCATGAACCGCGTGCAGGATCAGGTGGCGTCCGTGGCGCAAAGCATCGTCACCTTAAGCGAGCAAAGCCAGGCCATCGGCGAAATCATCGCCACTGTCAACGATCTGGCCGAGCAATCCAATCTCCTGGCCGTGAATGCATCCATCGAGGCGGCCAAGGCGGGTGAGCAAGGCAAGGGCTTTACCGTGGTGGCGCAAGAGATCAGGAACCTGGCTGAGCAATCCAGGCAAGCCACGGTGCAAGTGCGCCAAATCCTGAACGATATCCAGAAAGCCAACAGTGCTGCCGTCATCGCTACCGAGCAAGGCACCAAGACGGTGGAGGTGGGCATGCGGCA
>DASVLY010000476.1:0-3306 GCA_036384635.1 Noviherbaspirillum sp.
CAACATCAGCAGGCAACGCATCATGAAATAACCGGACGCCACCGGACATCTCCTCAACAATTACTGCCGCACTGCAAAACAACGGCGAAACGCTCTTCATGAACCATGCGTCGTGGCGTGCCTTTCCAGCCACGGAAGCAGCTCTTTCGGAACCGATGCGGTGTAACCGCCAACCGCTGCCTTGCGCACAACACGTACCATCCGTGCAATCAGTTGCAGCCCGCGCCGCAAGGCCGGCTGTTTTGCCAGAGGACTGGCGCGCACCAGAACCTGCAGGCCCTCCTGCCGGCCGCGCGAACGCAAATTGCCGTCATTCGTTTTCTGTTCCGCGTAATAACGCATACAAGATAGATACACGGGTATATGTTCGATCCGCCCCCGGGCGGAAAACCGTTCCCACAAGTCGTTGTCCATCGCCAGTACGAAATCCGGACGCAGTCCGCCGACCGATTCATACAGGCTGCGACGCCAGAACATCGACGGCTGCGGCACATAGTTATAGTCATGCAGAAATACGAATCGGTTGAATGCCATTTCCTTCTTCGGCCTGATCGGCTTTCCATCGGCATCGATCCATACGGAATCGCCAAATACCGCATCCGCCTCCGGATGATCGCGGAAGAATTCGCCGACACATTGCAATGCGCCGGGCAGCAGCAAATCATCCGAGCAGAGCCAGCCGCAAATATCGCCGCCGGCGCGGCAAAAACCTTTGACCAAGGCATGCGCCTGACCGCCATCCGGCTCGGATACCCAATAGGCAAGCGAAGCGGCATGCCGTTCGATTATTTCCCTGCTGCCGTCGGTCGATGCACCATCGATAATCAGATATTCCAGGCCGGGATAATCCTGCGCCAGTACGGAACGGATCGCCGCATCGAGAAAGCGCGCCTGTTGATAAGAGCACGTTACCAGCGAAATTGTCGGAAGGGTTCCGCTCATGACGCTCTCCTATGTTTCACGATCAGAGAAATTCCTGCCAGAAAACCGAAATTAGCCCATAGCAGCAATGCTTTTCCGGGTTGCAGAAAAATCGGATTGAACGAATACGCCACCACACCCGCGAGCGAACTATGCGCCAGCATGTGGGCGTAAGGCGTCAGCGGATCGCCCGCCCGTTCCGTGTGCAACGCCGTGCCATAGGCCAGGCGCGCGACGCGCCACAATGCCCACAGCCAAAGCGCTATCGCCATCACGCCGCCGTTAGCGAGAAGATCGAGAACGTCGCTGTGCGTAGGAAGGATATTGTCCGACACGCCGGTATCGAAGCCGGTGAATTTTTCCGAACCCGGCGCGGCAAACCCGTTTCCCCATAGCGGCGATTCATGGAAATGCCGCCATGCACGCTCGTAGGTCAACAAGCGAAACTCCGGGCTTCCGCTCGGCAGATACTCCGTCCGGTGCGCGACAAGGTAGGCGGCCAATGCAGCCCCCATCAGCAAAACCATGACGGCCCAATGCGCCTTGGCCACCCGCCGTACCCTATCCTGAAGCGACCATGCCGGCCATGCATAAAACCGAAGCAAATAGATAGCCGCCAGCAGGCCGGTGATGTAACCGGTGTTTTTCTTGAACAGGAAAGCGAGCAGCAGGAAGAACAGCAATCCGGTCCAGCGCAGCCAGGCGCGCCTGGCTGCAAAGACGCTGAACACCGCGAGCGATGGAAACAAATATTCGAGCTCGTGGTACACCTGGCGAACGCCATAGTTGACGGCAAGACCGGCGAACACGATAACGCCTGCGATCAGCAGCATCGCGACATAGACGCGCAACAAGCGCACCGGATCGTCGCATCGCAACAGTACGGCGCAAGCCATCGGGGCCGAGACCATATAGAGACCGCCGACCAGAAAACTGTTCTGAATGCCGAGCGCAAAACGGGCATACAAGCCGCCGCCGATCACTATCGAAGCTAACGCCAAAAGCGGCGCCGTCGCCGATATGGCGCCGGCATGCTTCATCCGCCGATGGAAAATCCGCTTGCCTGCAACTGCAAGCAACATCGACGGCAGCGCAATCAGCATCGGCGCATGCTTGGTCAGGGCCATATGCTCCCAATCCAGTTCAAACGGATCGACGGCAACCAGCAGGGCAAGCGCGAGACCCAGCAGGAAACCACAATCCGTCATCACCAGGGCGCCGTACCGCATTGCCGGGACTCCCGGCCTATATGCGCCATACGGAGCGGAAGAACCCGGTGGCTGGCTTGCCTGGATCAAGATACGCCCCCCTCACAGTTGGTCCGACTATTGCACCGGAACACAGCACGATCAAAAGTCGATCAGCACCGAGCCGACCACCTGAATCCTGCTGTGCGCCAGTTGCGTATTGACGGCGGCAATGTCGGCCAAACGCGTCTTGTTCTTGCGCACCACAAGCAATACGCCCCCGACCCGCGCAGCGACGGCAAGTGCGTCGGAGACCGCCGCGCATGCGGGGACATCGACCAGGATCACGTCGAAACGGGGGGACATACCGTCAATCGCCAGGCGGAATGCGTCATGACCGATCAGCTCTTGCGGATTGGGCGCCATGGTGCCCGCCGGAAGAACCGACAGACAGGGGAAGGCGGCAATCTCCGCCACAGGGTCCGCGCCGGCACGGCCGGCCAGCAGATCGGACAAGCCTTTCCCGCCATGGATATGGAATATCCGATGTTGACGCGGCCGGCGCAGGTTGGCGTCGACCAGCAAGGTCTGCTTGCCCAATTGGGCAAACACCACGGCAAGATTCGCATTGAAGAAGCTGGCGCCGTCCCCGGAATCCACGCACATTACCGCCAGCGCCTTGCGACCGGCATCGAACCAGTGCAGCAGAAGCAGGCTTCGTATTTTACGCAGCGCCTCGACCTCCGGACTGAACGGCAGATAACCGGCGACCAGTTCGGCGGGAAGCCCGCTTGCGCCCGGCTGCAGACAGGGATAATCGAACTGGCGCGCCAGCACCTGCCGCACATCCTCGTCGGTGATCAGACTGAGATAGCAGGCAGCCTCGCCAAAACGCATGTCCGTCTCTTGCTGCAGCCGCAAGACCTGCTCCACCTCCTCCGGCGTGAGTTTGCCGAGTTCCACCAACATGCGGCCCATCATGCCTTCCGAGCCGCTCTTCGCGCGGAGAGCGGAAATAGAGTGCACTGAATGATTCATCTTTTTTCTCTTTTCCTAGCAATTCGGGAGCAGCCGGGAGAGCCGGCGCCAACCTGGCAAGGCCGGCATCCAGCGTCCAGACGATCCCCAACTGATCGAACCCAGAACCGGCACTTGCAATACATCGATCAAATCATTGTCCGAACGCACACGCCGATCC
>DASVLY010000477.1:0-2934 GCA_036384635.1 Noviherbaspirillum sp.
ATGATGTCCTGCGACCGGCGTACGTGCAGCAGCACGGGCAAGCCGAAATCGCGGGCGATCTTGAGCTGTTCGCTGTAGAAGAACTCCTGCTTTTCGCGCAATGGCGTATCGCGCAACTCGGACACGAAGAAATCCAGTCCGATTTCTCCGATGGCGACAAAACGCGGGTTGCTCATTGCATCCGCAACGGCGGCGCGCAAGACATCCAGATCTTTTTCCGTGGCTTGCGGCACGTAAAGCGGATGAATGCCCAGCGCGTAGACGCAGTTCGAATGTTGCTGCGCGAGGCTGCGCACAGCGTCGAAATTGCCGCGCTCGACCGCCGGAATCACGATGCAGGATACGCCCTGCTGTGCTGCCATGTCAGCCATCACACCGGATTCGCCGGCGAATTCACTGGCATCGAGATGACAGTGCGTATCAATCCACATGGGCTTGCAAGCCGTCTTCCGACAGGTGCAGCACGCGATCGCAGTGTCGGGCCAGCTCAATGTCATGCGTGACGATCACGAAGGCCGTACCCAGCGTGCGGGACAATTCCAGCATCAGGTCGAAGGTTTTGTGCGCGGTCACCCGGTCCAGGTTCCCGGTCGGTTCATCCGCCAGTACGCATGCAGGTTGCGTCACCAATGCACGTGCGAGCGCGACGCGCTGGCGTTCACCGCCTGACAGCTCCCCCGGAACGTGTGTGACACGCTTGGCCAGGCCGACGCGCGCGAGTATGTCCTGTGCTGCCTGATGCGCCTGCTCGCGGCCGACTCTCCGGATCATCAACGGCATGCCGACATTGTCCAGCGCGGAAAATTCCGGCAGCAGATGGTGAAACTGGTATACGAAGCCGAGCGATACATTGCGCAAGTCGCCGCGCTGCTTTTCGTTGAGGCTGACGAAATCCTTCCCGAGCAAGGTAACGCTGCCCGCAGTCGGCACATCGAGGCCGCCGAGCAGATGCAGCAAAGTCGACTTGCCGGAACCGGAAGCGCCGACAATGGCCACACGCTCTCCTCTGGCGACGCTGAAATCGATACCCTTGAAGACATCGACCGAGTATTTCCCCTGTGTAAAGGTCTTTGCCAGACTGCGGCAAGACAATACGGTTTGATTCATTGTCGTTTCACTCATAGCGCAACGCCTCCGCCGGCCGCACGCCGGCAGCACGCCAGCTCGGATACAGCGTTGCAAGGAAGGCCAATATCACCGCCACGCCGCCTATCGTCCACACGTCCGGCCAGCGCAGGTCGGACGGCAGCTCGGTGATCAGGTAAATATCCTTGGACAAAAACTGCACGCCGAACAGATGTTCGATGAATGGCACGATCACGTCGATGTTCAATGCCACAGTCACGCCAAGCGCAACGCCGATCGCGGTGCCGAACAATCCCACCAGCGCGCCCTGGATCATGAAGATTTTCATGATTGACGCGGGCGATGCGCCGAGCGTGCGAAGGATGGCGATATCCGCCTGCTTGTCGGTGACTGTCATGACCAGCGTCGATACCAGGTTGAACGCGGCAACCGCAATGATGAGCGTCAGGATGATGAACATCATGCGTTTTTCGGTCTGCACTGCGGCAAACCAGGTGCGGTTCTGCTTCGACCAGTCGAGAATCAGCAGATTGCCTGAGAGGATGCGCGATAACTCCATCGCGACCTGGGGCGCGCGCTGCATGTCGGCGATCCGCAACCGCAACCCGGATGGCGCGTCCAGCCTGAACATCCGCATCGCGTCATCGATATGAATGAACGCCAGACCCGAATCGTATTCATTGTGCCCGGCCTCGAAAATGCCGCCAACGGTATATTGCTTCAGCCGCGGCAGCACACCGGCCGGTGTGACCTGTCCTTGCGGAGCAATCATTGTGACCTTGTCGCCGACCTCGACGTGCAAGCTGCGCGCCAGTTCCTTGCCCAGTATGATGCTGAACGCACCCGGCTGCAGACTGCCGAAGCTGCCTGATTTGATCTGGGACGCGACGTCGGACACCTTCAGTTCCTCCTCCGGCAGCACGCCGCGCACCATCACGCCGCGCACCGTGTCATCGTGCGTCAACATCGCCTGCGCCGCAACATAGGGGGCCGCGCCCTTGACTTCCTTGTCCTGGAATGCTTCGGCGGCGGTCGCCTTCCAGCCAGGCATGCTGCCGGACACGTCATATACCTCGATGTGCGACAGCACCGACAACATGCGGTCGCGTACCTCCTTCTGGAACCCGTTCATCACCGACAGCACCACGATCAGTGCCGCCACGCCGAGTGCGATGCCGATCATTGAAATCAGAGAGATGAAGGAAATGAAACTGTTGCGGCCATTGCGGCGCCCGGCGCGGGTGTAACGGATGCCGACGAGCCATTCGAATGGCAGATTTTTAACGATGCTCAAAAGAAGACTCCTGGAATGAGTTGCCGGCAAGGTCGTGGTCCGACACGCTTTCGTTTTCGGGTTGCGCTTGAACAACGTACCGTCAGATTCCCTCCCCTTCAAGGGGAGGGTTAGGGTGGGGATGGGTTTCAAATGCGCCATCAATTGCGATGAAACCCATCCCCATCCCAACCTTCCCCTTGAAGGGGAAGGAGCCTTACGGCGCGCCATCCAGGCGCAACCTGAAAATTTTAGAGTGACGGACTACTTAGTGGTCCGTCACAGCCCAATTTGCGGGTTCTGCCGGCCGCTCGAAGGCGATTGCAGCGTTGCAAATTCGCGCGATAGCACCCGCTATCGCTGTGGTTTGCGCCTTGCACTCGCCTCCGATCGGCTCGGCATAACCCGCAAATCGAGCTGCGACGAACCACTAGACTTACTTGCAACTCCAGATGCAACCCGCAAGTTTGCCATACAATCGCGGCATGAGTCATCTCGATATCCTGCTCCCTTTCGCCCTCCCTCCGGCAGAATTGGCCACCGACCTGTGCAAAGAGTTAAAGCTCCCCGCTCTT
>DASVLY010000478.1:0-5741 GCA_036384635.1 Noviherbaspirillum sp.
AATGTGGCGTCGGTTTGTCCAATACCTGACAGCCAACGTGCTCGACTTACGCTCCATCCAGTCAGACAAGCTGGCGCATTTCCTCGACGGATTGACGAGCAAGGATGGTGGCGCAGCCGAGGACTCCACCAAGCGCCGTTATCTGAAACTGCTGGCCGCAGTGTTCGATCATCTGAAAATGACGGGCGTGCGCCGCGGCGGCAATCCCTGTGCGGTGCTGTTCAAGTATTTCCGCCCTGCTCCGGAAAAAAATCCCGGCGCGCTGGCATCGCAGGACGTAGACGAAAAATTCGTCGAGATGGTGCTGGCGCAGCCTCTCCGCTTTTGGCGTGACTACCGCGATCAGGCGATGATGGTGCTCATTATCGGTTCCGGTCTGTACACCAGCGAGATCATCAATCTCGAACTCGACCAGATCGTCCTCGATGCCGATCCACCTTATATCAACGTCGCCGCGCACGGCAAAGTGCCCGAGCGCAAAGCGCCTATTGTCCCGTTTGCGCGGGAACCTTTGCGCAAATGGCTGGAGTTGCGCTCTACCCTCCCCTTGGGCGACGAGCGCGCAGTGTTTGTATCTGGCAAAGGCGGCAAGATGCTGCCGGCGACGCTATACCGCAAAGTGCAGTCGGTGCTGAAATCGAACGATGCGGCATTACGCCCGCGCGGCGGCTTCGGCCCGCAAGTGCTGCGCAATTCCTTTCTGATGCGTCAACTGGCGAAAAACAAGCCGGTCGACGTGGTACAGCAATGGGCGGGGCATGTCGAAACCAAGTCGACCTTGCGTTACCGCCGCCTGGTGGTGAATCCCAAGGGCATCGAAGCGGAATGATTTTCAGAAACCGATTTTCCGCTTGCCCGCCTCGCTCTTGACGCGCACATCCTCTGGCGTCAGCGCCTTTCTACCGCCTGCGACCGCAAAGCCCAGACCGTCCAGCAGCGTCTTTCGCATTTCTCGCGGCGAGACTTCCGACAGCTTGTCGAGCACGCTTTCCGGCAGTTCACTTTCCACGTTTTGCAGTTTCAGCTCGCGCAGCAAGCCGGCATATATCCGCTGTGCGATTCCTGCAGCCTGCTCCGGCGTCGGCGACGGCACTTCATATACCGCCATGCGGCTTAACAGCGGCGCAGGGATGCCATCCAGGCTGTTGGCGGTCAACACCCAGAACACCTGGCTCGCGTCGAGATCGACGTCGATGAATTCATCATGGAATGCGCGCGCGGTTTCCGGTTCCAGCAACTGATACAGCGCTGCCATCGGATCGGACTGGGTGGAGCCGGTTGCCTTTTCCACTTCGTCGAGCAGCACCACCGGATTAGCGAATTTTCCGCGTACCAGCCGCTCCGCGACTTTGCCGCATTTCGCTCCCTTCCAGGTCGACGAACTGCCGGTGATAACGAACCCGGCGGACAGCGCATTCATGCTGATGAATTCGAATTCGGTGCCCAGCACCGTGGCCAGACGCTTGCCGAAGTGGGTTTTGCCCACGCCCGGATCGCCCAACAGCAGCACCGGCATCACATTGATCCCCGCACCGCCGGCCAGCGATAGTCCAAGATAGCGCGACAGGTCGTCCAGCACTTCGGAAAAGTTCGGGCAGTCTTCATACAGTGGATCGAGCGCATCGGTGGACGACGGCGTGGTGAGGAAGCGTTCGCCGCCAAGCGCCAGCATGTTGTCGTAGAACGCCTCAAGCTCGGTCGACTTCAGCGCGCGCGCCCTTTCCTGCGCGCTTTCGACCTCTTTCGTGTTGTACACGTTATGAGAACGGGCGAGTGTGATCGTCATGATGAAAACTCCCGGATGCTGCCTACGTTATCGAGTTTTGTGCAAAAAACTTGATTGCTGCACGCGCTTACTTTATGGGTATTGCTCACGCAAATTTCGTTCCATTCGATAAAAAATTTTATCGTTTTGAATGAAAAGTTTCAGCGTGATTCTTGCTCTCTGCACAAGTCTTGTTTTTTTTGAAAACCACCTAGACCACCTCAGTAAAGCGCCCGTGGGGGAGGTCGAAGCCTTCTGGCAGCATTTCAACGATACCATCGAGAAAGGCGGCGGCATGCCAGAAGCGGGAAACCTGCATCTTGAGAAACGAAAAGTCGGCGCATTCCAAGCCAACTCTTAGGGTCCGCGCAGGAATAAGTTGTGCAATTTGGCGGCCATAGCCGGATGCGATGCAAGGCGTGCGACGCGTAGCAGCGCGCCGGCTACGGCCAGCAAAATTGTGCAACTTATTCCTGCGCGGGCTCTTGAAGTCTGTGCAGGGTCTTACAACATGCGCTGGTAGCAACCACTGGCAGAGTGCCAATAACAAAATTCAAAAATCGATTACTAAGACCCCCCTCATTTCCTCGCTGCACAAATAACAAATTGTGCGCCACTTACTCATGCGCTCCTCCGTGCTTGCATGCATCTTGCTAGTGCCGTAGATGCAAGAAGCGCGTTGACGATGGTATATAGATTGATCGTTCTCATCATTCGATTTTTTCGCAGCGCCCTATACTTAATTCAGGTTGGCAGAAACGTAAACCGCTTTCGGATGTCTCTATTACATCCGGATAAACTTACGGGGAGTACATGCGATGACGACGCAACAGGATGCACATCATATCGAGCAGCAAGAAGGTTTTCTGAAGAGCCTGATTGCTTTCACGCAGGAACACCGCGCCACCTATTGGTCCGGTACGCTCTCGCAGTTTCTTGAAAGAGTGTTGCCCGCGGATCCACAAGGCGTTGCACGTACCTCGCATCAATACATGTGGGACATGATCCGCTGGATGGGCGGCGAGGACGATGAAGGCAATTTCCATTGCCGTCTCTTCGATCAGGAATTGTTCGGTGTCGACGAGGCAATCGAGCGCGTGGTTGATTATTTCAAGGCAGCCGCAGCCGGCTCCGAAGTCGGGCGCCGACTGTTGCTGCTATTAGGCCCGCCGTCGGGGGGCAAATCGACGCTGGTGATCCTGCTCAAGCGAGGGCTGGAGGAATACAGCCTGACCGATGCCGGCGCAATGTATGCGATCCAGGGCTGCCCGGTGCATGAATCGCCGCTGCACCTGGTACCGCACTCGTTGCGCCCGCGCTTTCGCGAAACCTATGGCGTGGAAATCATCGGCGAGGTATGTCCGCATTGCCGCACCCGGCTTGATAGCGAGCACAAGGGCGATTTCCTGCGCATGCCGGTGGAACGTATCTTCGTTTCCGAAGCGGGACGCGTCGGCATTGGCACCTATGCCCCGCACGACCCGACTACCGCCGACCTGGCCGACCTGGTCGGTTCGGTCGACCTATCGAAAGTAGCGGAGTACGGCGACGAAGGCGACCCGCGTGCATGGTCATGGTCAGGCGCAGTGTATGCAGCTTCGCGCGGCATGCTGGAGATGATCGAGATACTGAAGGTCAAGCGTGAATTCCTGTATCTGCTGCTGACGCTGACGCAGGAAAAGAACGTGAAGGTATCGCGCTTCCCGTTGATCTACCTGGATGAAACCATTCTCGCGCATACCAACCTCGCGGAATTCCGCAAATTCCTGCAAGAGAGCGAGAACGAGGCGCTGCTTGACCGCATGGTGATCATCCAGGTGCCTTATACGCTGAATTACAAAGACGAGGCGCGAATTTACAAGAAGCTGATTTCCTCCGCGGCACCGGCGTTCCGCGAAGTCCATCTGGACCCGCACGTACTGCATGCGGCGGCAGTATTCGCGATCCTGACTCGCCTGCACGAAGGCGAAGAGAAGGAGATGGAACTTAGCAAAAAAGTCCGCCTCTACGCCAATGAAGAGGTGGAAGGCTATGCGCATGCCGAGACCGAACGAATGAAACAGAGGATGCCGGATGAAGGCTTGTCCGGCATTTCGCCGCGCTTCGTGATCAACGCATTGTCGAACGCCATCATCCAATCGAACACGAAAAGCCTGACGACAATGGATGTACTGCTGGCGCTGAAGGATGCGATCGAAAACGACGCGCGCATCGATCCCAAGCGCAAACGCAAGTGGATCGACTATCTGGTGCTGGCGCGCAAAGATTTTTATAACCGCTGGGTCAAGGAAGATGTGCACAAGGCGTTGTTCGTGTCGTTCGAACAGGAAGCACAGGACTTGCTCGACAAATACCTGGATGAGGTGGAAGCAACGCTCGACAACCGCCAGATCAAGGACCCGATCACCAACGAAGAGCGCAAACCGGACGAGCGTTTCCTGCGTGCAGTGGAAGAAAAGATCCACATCTCCGACTCAGGCAAGCAGTCGTTCCGGCAGGAAGTGGTGCGCAAGGCGATGGGCGCATTCAAGCGCGGCGAGAAATTCACGCTCGACAGCCATGCGCAACTGCATAACGCGGTGCAGCAGTACCTCTTCGAACAGCGCCGGGAAGTATTACGCCTGGTATCGTCCAGCGCCCGTCCTGACGAGGAGGTGCGCCAAAAAATTTCGGTGGTCGAAAAGCGTCTGGTCGATGAATACAGCTATGACGGCCACAGCGCACGCGAAGCGCTCAATTACGTGACTACTCTGATGGCGCAGGAGTGACATGAAAGCTATTTATGACTGATCTCATTACGATCTCCGCCGATAGGCCGTGGTACGACTTGTTTTCCCGCGGCTCGCGCGACTGGCTGCGGCATAACCAGAAAGTGCGGGATGCGGTGCAGCAGAACCTGCCGAACCTGGTGTCCGGGCCGGACGTCATCACCGGCTCGCAGGACCGCACCGTGCAGGTGCCGGTGCGCCTTCTGGAGCATGCGCGTTTCCGCCTGGCCGACTCGTCGTCGCAGCCATACACCAGTGCCGGCCAGGGCCATGGAAAGCCGGGCGATGTGTTGCGGCAGGCGCAACCGGACATGGGCGGCGACCAGGGCGAAGGCGGCGACAACGATGGCGAAGTCAAGCTGTTGCTCGAATTCAAGGTCGACGACATCATCGACTGGTTATGGGAAGAGTTGCAGTTGCCCGATCTGCAGCCCAAGCGCAATACCAGCGTCGAGGATGACGAGTATGTGCGCGAAGGCTGGGACAAGCACGGCGCGCGTGCGCGCCTGGACCGCCGCCGCACCGTAAAGGAAGCGGTGAAGCGCCGCGCGACGCAGGAAAGAATCAAGGAAAACCCGGTACCGTTCACCAACGAGGACTTGCGCTTCAAGCAACTGGTGCAGCGGCGCAAACCGGCAACCAATGCGGTGGTGATCTTCGCGCTCGACGTATCGGCCAGCATGACGGATGCGGAGCGCAAGCTGGCGAAAAGTTTCTTCTTCTTTGTGCTGCAGGGAATACGACGCCGTTACGGCAAGGTGGAAACGCGCTTCATTGCCCATACCACGCAGGCATGGGAGTTTACCGAAAGCGAATTCTTCAATGTCAGCGGCACCGGCGGCACCGGCGCGTCGACCGCGTTCAAGCTCGCGCTGGAACTGATTGAAACCGAATACGATCCGTCGAAATACAACGGCTATCTGTTCTATGCATCGGACGGCGAAAACTTCACCGAAGACCGGCAGGCGGCGGTCGAATACCTGGGCAAGCTGGGCAAGCTGCTTAACTACATCGGCTATGTCGAAACCGTACCCGGTTCGCCGCGCACCAGCGAAACCGAAATGAAAATGCTGTGCAGCGAAATCGAACGCACCGGCGCACCGATCGGCAGCAGCATCCTCAGCCACCACGAAGACGTGTGGAAGGCAATTCGCAAATTCTTTGTGCAGCAAGAGTCGGAATAGGAACTCGTCATGTGCACCATCACT
>DASVLY010000479.1:0-1760 GCA_036384635.1 Noviherbaspirillum sp.
TGTGCCGGATCGATCGCCGGAAAAAAAGCATCGCAGTCGAAACGCTTGCCGATTTCGGTGATGATCAGGCGAGTGGCCAGCGGCAGCGCCTCTGCATAAATCTGGGCCCCGCCGGTCACGAAGGCATCGGCGCCGTCGACCAGGCGCAGCGCGGCATCGAGCGAGAGGACTGCTTCCACGCCGTCGTGCCGCCAGTCGGGGTTGCGCGTAATGACGATATTGCGCCGGTTCGGCAGCGCGCGGCCGATCGAATCGAAAGTCTTGCGTCCCATGATCACCGGATGGCCGGAGGTGGTGCGCTTGAAATGCGCAAGGTCTTCCGGCAGGCGCCAGGGCAGCGTGTTGCGGATGCCGATGCCGCGCTGCTGGTCGGTGGCGACGATGATGCTCAGGCGAGGGGAGAACTGTTTGTTTTGCATGTTGACTTGCGCGAACAGAGGATTTGGCTGGCAGCAATGGTAAACCATTTTCAGCGCATCTCCCGCAGTGTCGCGCTTCATCTCACCAGAGGTTGCCATCCATGCATATATAGGAACCAAGACAACCAATATACGCTCACAGCAATACTCAAGGACCGTCGCACGGCATCCCGGCAACCGGTAGAGAAAATGATGAATCAGTTTTCCAGAAAGACGAACGCATCGCACACAGCGCAGCTTATGCCGGGGGACACGATTTACACCTGTTCGATGCATCCGCAAATCCGGCAAAACGCTCCCGGAAACTGCCCGATATGCGGCATGACACTGGAACCTGTCATGCCTTCTCTTGAGGAAGAGGAAAACCCCGAGCTGGTTGACTTTCGCCAACGCTTCTGGCGGACCTTGCCGCTTACCATCGTAGTCACCCTCATGGCGATGTTTGCACATCGCATCGTGCCAGACGGCCTGCCGCAGCAGAACTGGATTGAGCTTGTCATGAGTACGCCGGTTGTTCTATGGGCAGGCCGGCCTTTCTTTGTCCGCTGGCTTCAATCGATAAAACACCGTAGTCCCAACATGTGGACACTCATCGGAACAGGAATTGCGGCCGCATACGGCTACAGTGTCGCGGCCACGGTCGCGCCGGGTCTTTTTCCGGCATCGTTCATGGCGCATGGCCGTATCGGGGTCTACTTCGAAGCGGCGGCAGTCATTACATCGCTGACATTGCTCGGCCAGATATTGGAGCTGAAGGCTCGCTCCCGGACTTCCGCCGCCATCAAATTGCTTCTCCAAATGGCGCCGAAGACGGCGCGCCGGATCAGGAACGACAGCACGGAGGAAGACATTCCGCTTACTCATGTCCATATCGGCGACATACTGCGGGTCCGACCGGGCGAAAAGGTGCCGGTCGATGGCGTGGTCCTGGAGGGAGAAAGTGCGCTGGATGAATCGATGCTGACAGGTGAGCCGATCCCGGTGACGAAGCGTCCCGGCGACAAGCTGATAGGCGCGACAATCAACACCAGCGGCAGCCTGATCATGCGGGCGGAAAAGGTCGGCTCGCAGACCGTGCTCGCGCAAATAGTGCAGATGGTCGCCAGCGCGCAGCGCTCACGGGCTCCGATGCAACGCCTTGCAGACGTGGTGGCCGGTTATTTCGTGGTGGCCGTGGTCGGCATCGCATTGCTGACGCTGCTTGGATGGGGCATCTTCGGTCCTGAACCGAGCTGGGTTTACGGCTTCGTCAACGCTGTTTCCGTCTTGATCATTGCCTGCCCTTGTGCATTGGGCCTGGCAACGCCCATGTCGATCATGGCTGCCACCGGCCGCGCCGCC
>DASVLY010000480.1:0-3139 GCA_036384635.1 Noviherbaspirillum sp.
CAGAACCGACGAGGCGGAAACGATGTTTTCACCACGTTCCTTGGCTGCCTCGATAAATTCGCGCCCGGCCGGATGCGTAGCTGGAAAAACAAGGATGGCTCTCTCATGGCTGTCAATGCCAATGTTCTCTTTCATTTGCACTCGATTTGTTCGTAATATCAATTCATGCGCCACACCCAAACCGCGACGCGCATCGAAAGTTTCATCCGCCCTGCCCCTCGTTGAGCATCGATTGCAGACAGACGCGGTCAATCTTGCCGTTTGCGTTTTTGGGCAGCCGCTCCATCACATGAAGCTTGCGCGGCGCCATATAAGCCGGCACCAGACCGGCAAGTTGCGAAGCCAAGGCTTCGGCCTTCACCGCAGCATCTTCGACGGCAGCAAAAGCCACTATCTCGCCGAGTCCTTCAGTGATCTTTCTGTAAATGACTGCACACTCCTTCACCTGCGGCAATGTGTTCAGTGCCGCCTCGATTTCTTCGAGTTCGATCCGATAGCCCATGTGCTTGATCTGAAAATCCTGCCGCCCCTTGAAGTGCAGGTAGCCGTTCCCGTCACGCTGAACGAGATCGCCGGTGCGATATCCCACTTCCGGATAGTGCGAATTCGCCGGATTCTGGATGAATGACTTGGCGGTGCGCTCCGGATCGTTGTAATAACCGAGCCCGACTTGCGGACCGGTGAGAAACAATTCGCCGAAATCGGGATCGTTCTGGTCCAAGGGCAGAATATGCACGGAAAAATTCTGCGCAATCGGGCCGAGCGTGGTCAGCCTTTGCATGTCGTCGAAATCGGCCTCCACCACGCGATGCGCGGCGCAGATGCATGTGCATTCGGTCGGTCCATACACATTCTCCAGCGCAGCACGCCGGCCATACAGATCGAAGAGCTGTTTCAACCGTGTTTTTGGGAAGCCTTCGCCGCCAAACACGATGGCGCGCATTGCGGGAAAATCTTCCGTTGTCAGTGCACGGGTGGTCAGCAGATAGACCAGCAAAGAGGGCACGGAGAACCACACAGTGCAACGGGCCTGATTGACGAGCTTGACAAGTCCGCGCGGCTCCCGCACCTGTTCCGCTGTCAGCGGCACAAGGGTTGCTCCTGCAAACAGCGCGGCATAAAAATCGAATACCGAATTGTCGAAATACATCGGATTCGCATTCGTGAGGATGTCGTCGTGCGTGATGCCAAAGCGGTCATGCGTCCAGGCGATGAACCACAGCAGATTGGCATGAGAAATTGCAGCCCCTTTGGGAACGCCGGTCGACCCCGAGGTGAACATGATATAGGCAGGCTGACTGCCGCTGACGCTGCCGGCATCAGGCAAGGATCCGAGCTGGCTGGCAGGATCGGGCGACCACGCAGGCAGATGAAGGATAGCCAGGTCACTGCCCTGCTCCAGCGCCTCCCGATGAGGCAGCGCCGCAAAACTGTTGATCAGCAGGCACGGCCGACAGGTATCCAGAATCTTCTTCAGCCTTGCCCACGGAGAGTCGGGGTCAAGGTTAGTATAGGTGATGCCCAGGCGCAGGCACGCCAGCATTGCGGCATATGCATACGGCGACTTGTCATGGAACAGGGCGACGACATCGCCCTGCCGCAATCCTCGCCGCAGCAGTTCGCCGGCAATCGCATGAACGAGCGAGGCAAGCTGGGCATAGCTGACCGATTCTTGCGGCGCCGGATAATACAAGGCTACGCGATCGCAATGGCGCTTCGCCACTTCCTCGAATGCCAGCCCAAGGTTGGAAACAAAAGCCATGAGGAGCGTCCCGTCGTATATGTATGTCTCAGAGCGTCAATCCGCCATCCACCTCGAGCACCGTCCCAGTCAGATAATCGTTCTCGACGATCTGGCGCGCAGCAAGGTAGATCGCTTCCGGATTGCCGAGCCTGCGCAAAGGAATCTGCTGCTGCAGGCGCACGAGTACGTTTTCGTTTAATGCGGCGCGTGTGGAAGGCGTATCGAGAAAGCCGGGTGCAATGGCGGCAAAGCGCAAACCCAGCGCGCCCAACTCCTTGGCCCAGGTGCAGGTAAGCGCATTCACCCCCGCTTTCGCTGCCGAATACGCCGACTGACCGGGATTGCCGGCTGCGGCAATCGAACTGATGGAAATCACCACGCCCTTGCATCGGCGCGCGATCATGCGGTCGACTACGCGGCTGGTGACGAAAAACACTGAGTCGAGGTCGGCGGCGATCACGTCGCGCCAGGACTGACGCGAATGCACCCGGTCGCCGCGCGCGGTGAAATTCACCAGCGGCTCGCTGTGGATCACGCCGGCGTTATTTACCAAAACATCCGGTTCAAAACCGTCCTGCGTCGCGCTGGTGACTGCGACATCCACCGCATCCGGGTCGGAAACGTCACACTGCCATACCTGCACACGCCCCTCGAATGCCGCACGCAATTCGACACAATGATCACTGTCACGCTCGAAGACTCCCACCAGGGCGCCGTCCCGCAGAAAACCCTCGACCAGTTGACGGCCAATACCCCGACCGCCACCGGTAACCAGCACTTTTACGCCGGCTATATTCACGCTTGGCCTCCATGAGCGAGCACGGCCTTGCGCACGTCGCCCAAGGTTTGCATATCCGCGATTTCGTCGCCGTTAAACTGCACCTGGAAGACCTCTTCCACGCGCGTAATCAGCAACATATGCTGAAGCGAATCCCAAGTAGGGATTTCCTTGAGCAAGATATCGTCCCGCAGGTTCGATTCCGGGACTTGAAAGACTTCAGAAAAAACTGTGATCAACTTCATGAGATTCGATGTGGTGTTTTTGAAAATACTTATTACGCCGGCCTGCCCGGTTTGCTGATGAGTGCAACGATCGCCTCTACTTCAGCATCCGACAAATTCGGATAAATCGGCAGGCATATAATGCTCGATGCAACACGGCTGGCTGTCGGCAAATTGCTTATCGCGGCGCTAGGCGTGCCCCGATACATGGGGAATGCACTGATCAGTGGGTAAAAATAGCGCCGGCAACGTATTTTGTTTTCCGCCAAATACTGATAAAGCTCATCGCGGCTCATCGGGTATTCCGGATCGATCATGATCGGGAAATAAGCATCATTGGCAACCTTCTGCCCCACCTGTTCCACGCAACGGATACCGCGCACATCCTTCAGC
>DASVLY010000481.1:0-4484 GCA_036384635.1 Noviherbaspirillum sp.
GCGCAAATAAAAGCGATGGATTTTTACGCCAGGCTAGGCGCGAATCGCAGCGATAGCCATTGCTATCGCGAGAATTCGCAACAACGCCTGGCGCAAAAAGACGCGCTTTTATGCGCATTTCGTTGCCAAGTGACCCACTAGGACCCGCGCAGGCCGCCCCCTGCAATCCCCTTATTGCTGGCAGCGCAAAATACCACATATCGATTGCCTGCCAGCTTCTCTTGTGCAGGCCATGCTCCGTTTTAGCGCGATCATCCCATCTTGTCGGACAGATTGTCCTGATACATCACGCAAATCCTCATGATACTGCGCACAGGCTGGCATTTTTGTTAACGCTGATGGGAGTTCTGCGCGATCTTCGGCGGACTAATACGTACTTGTCAGACCGTTATTGCAACACGGTATGAAAGGTACTTGAGCCCGTTACACATTTTTACATTGGCAAAAAGTCTTTTCTTTTCATGTGGTTGTAAAAAATTTAACGGGTTCGGCTGCGGAGTGTTATTCATTTGGCTGAACGCGAATGCAAGCGCTGCATCCAAGCTGCTGCATCAATGATGCTTTTTTTAACTTAAGGAGTTACTCATGACGTTAAAAACCACTATACGATCATTGCCGTTTGTATTGGTCGCGTCGGTGTCTTCCGTGGTGTGGGCACAGGCGAGTCCCGGTGCCGGTTCCAGCACCGGCAGCAGCCCCGGTACTTCATCGCCGAGCATGCAGAACAAGTCCGGCGCGAGCGACGCCACTTCCGGTACCTCCGGCACGTCCGGCAGCAGCGCGTCCGGCACCTCCGGTACCGGTGCATCGACTTCTGGCGGCACCAGCAACACGCCGGGAACCCCGATGGGCAGCGGCAGGAGTTCAACCGGCTCCACCGGTTCAAGCGATACCTCAGGTGCCAGCAGTACGACTTCCGGTGCTGGCGAAACTACCGGTGCAGGCACAACCGAGCCGAAGAAGACACACAAGAAGACCAAGCATCACAAGAAGAGCGAGAGCAGCTCCGCCCCTGCCGGGTCGTCCGGCACATCCGGCATGGGTGGCGGTACCTCTAGCCAGGGCGACACTTCCGGCTCATCAAGCATGGGTGGTGGCACTAGCACCAATCCCGATGCGTCACCGGCGGGAAGTAAGTAAGTGTTCACTGACAAGGCTTGCGCAAAGCGGCTCTCGGGCCGCTTTTTTCATGGGGTGAAGGCGAATGAGCGGTTTGTCGCCACCCGATTAATCTGTTTAAATGGGCGCAATATTGTCAACGCAATGCAACCATGAATTCCCAATCCCGCCTGCTTATCACTCCCCCATATTCGCGCCCGCAAAAGCTGTACCGTTATTCACAGCGGCAATGGCTGGAACGGTCGCTGCAACTGGGGGAATTCCGGCTGCGTCCGGCATCCCAACCGCAGGCCTAGAACACCGCCGAGCAGATTCTGCCGTTCGGCCCGCGCAAGCCAGCGCACAATTACCTCATCCTGAGCTTGGCCAATGCCTGGGATGAAAAGCTGTTCGATGCATTTCCCGACGCCGACAGTTGTCTCGTCATTCACGATCCCGAGCAGTTCGGCGAACGCCTGCATCGTGCCGTACAACGCGTGCTGCCGAGCTGGGCCGGCATCGATGCCCCGATTTCGTACGGCATGCCCAGCCCGCTCGGCGCTGCCTTTTCCAAGACACACCATTATGCGAGGGAAAAGGAGTGGCTGTTCGCATGGCGGCCCATGCAACCGGAGCTGACCTCGCATCCCGTGGTGGTGCAGATCGGCAATATCGAGCAGATCGCGGAACTGCGCGGGCGGAGCGGCTGAGTTCAACCTGCCTGTGTTTCAACATCCGCGACACCCGCAATGACCGGAAGCGTGAGCAGCTTGAAGCTGATGCTCTCGGATTGAGACCGTTGCCGGGTAACGGGGAATGCTTTACTTTTCATAAATTACCTGAGATAAAGTACTCACCGTCGGCAGGATCTTGCCGGCATCAATCGGAAAACCCTTGTTTGCAGCACCTGTCCGGCACAATGCCGGCGGAGCGCAAGTATTGTTTTCATTTTTTAAAGGAGTGGAGCGATGCTGACATCGAACATCAAAACCGTAAGGAACGATATGAAAACCCTGGTCAAGGATGCGCAGGAACTGTTTCGCGAGGCGACTGCCGCCACCGGCGAAAAAGCGGAAGAGCTGCGCAACAAGGGCTTGGTGATGCTCGAGGCTGCCATGGAAAAAGCGCACGAGATCCAGACCGTCGCCGTGGAAAAAGGCAAGCAGGCGGCGCAGACCACCGATGAATTCGTGCATGAACATCCATGGAAAGCAGTCGCGATCTCGGCCGGGATTGGCTTGGTGATCGGCATGCTGATTTCCCGTAAGTAAGGCGCCGATGGAACAGCAGCAACCCGGCGCAGCAAGGCCCGGTCTGATCGCCGGCCTGGGTGGGATCGCGAAAAACATGTTCGCGTTACTGGTCTGCCGGATCGAACTGGCGGCCGTCGAACTCGGTGAGGTGCGCAATAATCTCGCGCGCTTCCTGCTGGTCGGCGCGCTCGGTGTGCTCGCGCTGTGGCTGGGCGCTATCTGCTGGACGGCGCTGTTGGTGGTGCTGACCTGGGAAGCACTGGGCTGGAAGATCTTGCTCCTGGTGGCCGCATTCTATACGCTCCTGGGGTTCGCCATTCTGCGCAGCGCTCGCACGATGCTCGACCAGGACAAGCTGTCGATGCCCGCCACCATGGCCGAGTTGCGCAGCGACCGCGATGCGCTGTTGTGAAACGAGGAAGCATGTGAATACAGCCGACCGCAAGAAACAGTTGATCGCTCAAGGGCGTATTTATCGCGCTGAAGTGGTGGTCGCCAAGGAGGAAGTGCGCAGCGGCATGCGGCCCGATTCGATGGCCTCCGCCGCACTGAACCAGGTTGTGTTGATCGCGCTTGCCGCACTGCGGAACAGGATGGGCGGCGCTGGCATCAATCTGGCGGCGCTGTTGCCGCTGGTGGTACGCGGCGTTTCCGCGTTATCGAAGAAAAAAGCCGTGTTGAAACCCGTGCTGCGCGGCGCGCTGGTTTCCGGTGTACTCGCAGTGGCAGTCGCGCTTCTTAAGAGGAAAGGGCCGCAGCCGGAGCGAGGGAGTGATGCCGGCGAGTCCTCATCTCCTTAAGTCTGATCAGGTTTATCTATTTGTAACTTGCCGAACTTGCATTTCCCGTGTGTGTCCAATACTCATTTTTCACACTTATGGGGACATGCACATGCGCAATCGACTCACCGTCACGGCACTGGCCACCCTGCTGGTGTTTGCTGGCTGCGAGAACATGAATGAGGTGCAGCGCGGCACGGCAACCGGCGCCGGCATCGGCGCGGGCGTAGGCGCAGTGCTTGGCGCTACAACCGATGGCGGCGGCGGAGGCAGGACGGCCACCGGCGCGGCTATCGGTGCTGCGGCCGGCGCTGTGATCGGCAACATCTGGTCTTCCCGGATGGAGCAGCAAAAACGCGCGATGCAGCAGGCCGCGCAAGGTACCGGCGTGCAGGTCACGCAGACGGCAGACAACCGTCTGAAGCTCGACATCCCGACCGATATCTCATTCGATACCAACCGTTCCAACATCAAGCCGGCCTTCCGGCCTATTCTCGACAAGTTCGCCTCCACGCTGGCCGAAAATCCGTACGCGAAGATCACTATCATTGGCCACACCGATAACACTGGCAGTGATGCGATCAACGACCCGCTGTCGTTCAATCGCGCTGCCAATACCCGTAATTACCTCGCTGCGCGCGGTGTTGCCTCCAACCGTTTCACGGTCGAGGGCAGGGGATCCCATGAGCCACTGGCATCCAACGATAATGACATCGATCGCGCAAAAAACCGTCGCGTCGAAATTTTCGTTGCCGAACAACAGACCACTGCGCAGGCTCCGCGCTCGTCGGATTCCGGCCCGGTTCCGGGTTCGGTCACAGGAGCAGGGCAGGGGCAGTTGCTGCCGCCGCGCTGACTTTTTTGATAACTTGGTGGGCCAATACAAAAAGCCGACCCGCAGGCCGGCTTTTTGTATTTGGTTCAGTACGCTTACTTGGCAGCGTCACTCATGTAATCGACCGCAGCCTTGACTTCGTCGTCCGACGCGGAGGAGCCGCCTTTGGGCGGCATCACGCCAGACTTGCCCTGGAAGCCCTTGATTGCGTGTTCGTACAAGGTGGCGGAGCCTTGCTTGATGCGTGGCGCCCATGCGGCTTTGTCGCCGAACTTTGGTGCGCCTGCGACGCCTGCGCCGTGGCAGGCCACGCAAGTGGTTTCATACAGTTTCTTGCCGGCATCGGCAGCCGGGGCTGCGGCGGCAGATGCGGCGGGCACGGCTGGCGCAGCAGCAGCAGCAGGCGTTTCGGTGCTCGCGACAGGCGTTGCGGCGGGAGCAGCCTTGACTTCCGGCTCCTTGAGTTTGCCGCCGGACTGGTTGGCCATATAGACTACGGCGCGCTCAACCTCGACATCG
>DASVLY010000482.1:0-3828 GCA_036384635.1 Noviherbaspirillum sp.
ACTACGCCGGATAGTGGCGAGATTACGCTGGTAGGCAAACGCATTCCGGCCCAAGCGCGTGCAGCCAGGCTGCGCGTCGGCGTTGTTCCACAAGGGGACAATCTAGATCCCGATTTCACCGTGTCGGAAAATCTGCAGGTATTCGGCCGCTACTTTGGTGCCAGTGATACGGAAATTAATGCGCGTATTCCGAAGCTGCTTGAATTCGCGAACCTCACCGCGAAAAAAGACGCGCGTATCGCCGAGCTTTCCGGCGGCATGAGACGGCGGCTCACGCTTGCGCGTGCACTGATTAATGATCCCGACCTGATCTTTATGGATGAGCCGACCACCGGCCTTGATCCGCAGGCCCGGCATATGATCTGGGATCGCCTGAAGACTTTGCTCTCCGAAGGTAAAACCATTGTGCTGACCACGCACTTCATGGACGAGGCGGAGCGCTTGTGCGACCGGCTGGCGGTGATCGATCGTGGCCAGATGATTGCCGAAGGATCGCCGCGTGATCTCATTGAGCAGCATATAGAAGCCGAAGTGGTCGAAGTCTATGGTGACCATGCTCGTGCGTGGGGGGCAAGCGTCGGGCGGGCAAAGGCGGCACGGATGGAGGTCAGCGGCGAAACCGTATTCTGCTATGTCGATGACGCGCAGCCGCTGCTGGAAAGCTTGCATATCACGCAAGGCGTGCGTTACCTGCATCGCCCGGCGAACCTGGAGGATTTGTTCTTGAAACTAACCGGACGGGAAATGAGGGATTGACATGAATGCGATGTACTATGCATTGCCTGAATTCTCGCTGCGTTTCGTGCCGATCTGGCGCCGCAACTTTCTGGTATGGAGAAAGCTCGCGGTGGCGAGCATTCTTGGCAATATCGCCGACCCGTTGATTACGCTGATTGCGTTCGGCTACGGACTGGGAAGCCTGCTGCAGACCGTCAACGGCATTCCCTATATCCAATTCCTCGCTTCCGGGTCGATCTGTATGTCAATCATGATGGCAGCGTCGTTCGAGGCATTGTATTCGGCGTTTTCGCGCATGCATGTGCAGAAAACCTGGGAGGCACTATTGAATGCGCCCCTGGCGCTGGACGATGTGGTGTTGGCGGAAATGTTATGGGCAGCCACCAAGTCGCTCTTTTCTGGTGTCGCGATTTTGCTGGTGATTTTTATGCTCGGTATTGGCCTTCATCCACAGACGTTGGTGGTGCCGCCGTTGCTGTTTTTGATCGGTATGACTTTTGCCTCGATTGGCTTGATCATCAATGCAATCGCGCGTGGTTATGATTTTTTCACCTACTATTTCACGCTGGTGTTGACACCGATGATCTTTTTGTCGGGCGTATACTATCCGACGACGCAGTTGCCGCCATGGCTGCAACTGGTGGCAAAAGCATTGCCGTTGAGTGCTGCGGTGAACTTGATCCGACCGCTGATCCTCGGTCATTGGCCGAGCGCGTTGCTGGTTGATATCACGATCCTTGCAATCTATTGCGTCGCGGGGTTTTACATCGCGACGATTTTGACGCGCCGACGGTTGTTGAAATAACTTTCAGTTTCACTGATGGAGTCCGATTGTGCAACAGGCGCTGCTGGTTTTGACGAATGTGCCCGATGAAGCGGTCGCAAGGACGATTGCACATCTATTGATCGAACAGAGGTTGGCCGCTTGCGTGAACATGCTGCCGGCCGTGCAATCCATATATCGATGGCAGGGAAAACTGGAACAGGCCAGCGAAGTCGCGCTCTTGGTTAAAACCACACAGACACGCTATACGGAACTGGAGGCGGCGATCAAATCAGTACATCCCTATCAGGTCCCGGAAATTATCGCGGTGCCGGTGGTCGCCGGCTTGCCGGCTTATCTGGGTTGGATAGCGGCGGAAACGAAGAAAGAACTTGATGCGTAAGTTGTCTGTGCAACAAAGGACTGTCCATTTAATCGGGCTTGCGGCGCGCATGCTCACCGGTTTTTTTGCCATTTGCATACTGCTGTTCGCATCAGCTTCTCATGCAGCGGACGATTTTCTCGAACCGGAAAAGGCTTTCCAGTTTTCGGCAAAAATGGTTGATGCCAAGACCGTGGAGGCGACTTACACGATCGCCGATGGCTATTACATGTACCGCGAACGTTTCACATTCAAGGCTGACGGCGCGACGATCGGCACACCCGTGATCCCGCCGGGAAAGGTGAAGTTCGATGAAACCTTCCAGAAAAACGTCGAAACCTATCGCAAAGCGGTCACGATCAGGCTGCCAGTCGAAGCGGACGGCAGTTTTACACTGAAAGTGACCGGACAGGGATGCGCGGACCAGGGGTTGTGCTATGCACCGATGGAATCGCAGGTGAAGCTGTCTCCCCGTGCCAGTCTGCTGGCTGCCGTTACTGCTGCACGTAATGAGGAGCTAATGGACTTGCCGATGTCCACAGTTGGTTCGGGGAGGAACACTGATAGCGTAACGAATTCCGACATGGGCAGGATCGAGGCATCGCTGAAAAGTGGAAAACTGATCATGATCCTGCCGTTGTTCTTGCTGCTCGGGTTTGGTTTGTCGTTTACCCCGTGCGTTTTGCCAATGGTGCCGATTCTGTCGTCGATCATTGTTGGTGAAGGCGTTCGGGTCAGCCGGGCGCGCGGCTTTGCATTGTCGGCTGCGTATTCGCTCGGTATGGCATTGGTTTATAGCGTACTCGGTGTTGTCGCCGGACTGGCGGGTAGGGCGTTGTCTGCAGAGTTGCAGGTTCCTTGGATGCTGGTCGTCTTCGCGTTGCTCATGGCGGGACTGTCACTGTCGATGTTCGATGTGTACCAGCTTCAGGTTCCCTCCGTGGTACGGCATAAGCTGATGAAAGCATCCGACGGTCAGGCGGCCGGCAAACTCATCGGTGTATTCATAATGGGAGCGATTTCTGCGTTGATTGTAAGTCCCTGTGTTGCCGCTCCATTGGCGGGGGTATTGGTTTATATTGGCCAGACGGGCGATATAGTAATTGGGGGAAGCGCTTTGTTTTCAATGGCAATAGGCATGAGTGTGCCACTGCTATTGTTGGGTGTTTCTGCCGGTTCATTACTGCCGCGCGCTGGTGCCTGGATGGAAGCGATCAAGCGCTTCTTTGGCGTGCTGATGCTTGGCCTCGCATTGTCAATCCTTGCACCGGTGATCCCCAACTGGGCACTGATGGTCGGTTGGGCTGCACTAAGCCTCGGTTATGCCGGTTATCTGCTGTGGGTCCGAGGGTGGGGACGAGCTTCAAAGGTGATTGGGGGACTGTTTGCCGTATTTGGCCTGATGCAATTGGCCGGAGTGATTACCGGTAGTCGCAATGTAGTGGCCCCGCTGTCACATTTAACCGGTACAGTGGCGGACAAGGCCGAATTTGTTCGAGTGAAATCGAACGCTGAACTTGACGCTGCAATTGCGCATGCGAATGGGAAGATAGTCATGCTCGATTTCTTTGCAGAGTGGTGCCGTGACTGCAAGCAGATGGAGCGATGGACGTTCACTGACCCGCGCATCCGGGCGCAGTTTGCGAATATGGTGCTGTTGCAGGGGGACGTGACCGCTAACAACGAAGACGACAAGGCGTTGCTGAAACGCTTTAAGTTGTTCGGCCCGCCCGGCATTATCTTCTTCAACAAGCAAGGAAGCGAAATTCCGGGCAGTCGAGTGATCGGCTATCAGGACGCCGACAGGTTTTTGCAGTCGCTGGCATTGGCAACCGGTTTTTGATTCTTTTGATTTGCGCGCGAAAGTTCTGAGCGGCACGAGCGCAAGCACTACATTCTGATCTCGCATAAGAAGCTGATTTTTTCGCGCTTGAGTAATGGGCAG
>DASVLY010000483.1:0-6820 GCA_036384635.1 Noviherbaspirillum sp.
TGCGGCGTGACGATCTTTTGCACACGATCCGTTTTGTTGCATACCAGGTCGACTTCCCGCTGCGTGTCCAGGTCGTTGAGATAGGTGCCGACAAAGATCGTGTAGTTCTTGTAGCTGATGGACTTGAGCGTATTTTCCAGCATGGGCCGGATGACCGCCGATTCGTCCCAGGCGGGAATCATCACGGCGATATGCTGTTCAGATTGTTCCAGCAGCTTTTTCTCGGTAAGCGGAGGGAATTTAGGCAGCAAAAAATACCTGCGATACAGCGAGCGGATGACAAAGCAGATATCGATGAAAAAATCGTCCAGGCCGCTGATCAGGAAGCAGATCCCGACCGCGGTCATCAATAGCTTGGCGAAGACGAGAACGCAGGCAAAGAGATCGATAAGATCCATGTTTTCTTGTTGCTATTGAGCGGATATATATGCATGCAGAAAGGCAGGGGGCAATGCGCTTGATGCAGGAATGCGCATCCCTGTGTTCAGGCGGCCGTGCCTTGCTCTGCGCCGCTGGCGGAAACAGGAACGAATTCGTCGCATGGTTCTCCCAGAAGAGCGGAAACGATCCGGCCGGAAGCATAGCCGTCTCCATATGGATTGACGTTGCGGGAGAACTGCATCCATAAGCTGTGGTCGTCGAACAATCTGTTGACCGCCTTGACGATATGAATGATGTCGGTGCCGACCAGTTGCACGGTTCCGGCCTCGACTGCCTCAGGGCGTTCGGTGACTTCACGCATGACCAGGACCGGCTTCCCGAGATAAGGCGCTTCCTCCTGGACGCCGCCGGAATCGGTGAGGATCACATGGGCAAGCTGCATCAGCCGCACGAAGTGCAGGTAATCCAGCGGTTCGGTCAGGTGTACATTGGGGAAGCGCGACAGCGCGGCTTTCACCGGTTGGCGCACGTTGGGATTCAGGTGAACCGGATAGACGATCTGCATATCGTCGCGCAGCGCCAGCATCGCCAGCGCGGAGCAGATATTCATGAAGCCGGCGCCGAAGTTTTCCCGGCGATGACCGGTCACCAGCAGCAGTCTGCAGTTCGAATCGAGAAATGAAAAATCGCGGTCCAGCGATTCGCGCAACGCGCGGTCGGCACGGATACGGTGGTCCGTCAGGCGCAGCGCATCGATCACGGTGTTGCCTGTCACATGGATCGTTCCAGAGAGATTTTCGCGCATCAGATTCGAGCGCGACGATTCGGTAGGCGCGAACATCAGCGTGCTGACGACATCGATAACCCGCCGGTTCATTTCTTCCGGCCACGGCTGACGCAGATCGTTCGTTCTCAGCCCTGCCTCGACGTGCGCCACCGGGATGCGGCGATGGAATGCGGACAGCGCAGCCGCCATCGCGGTGGTGGTATCGCCATGCACCAAAACCTGATCCGGTTTCGTCTCTTCAAACACGTTTTCGATCGTTGCGACGATTCTTGACGCAAGGCCGTTCAAGGTCTGGTCAGGCGTCATGAGCGCGAGATTATGTTCCGGCCTGATCTCGAAGATATCCAGCACTTGCTGAAGCATCGTCTGATGCTGTCCCGTGACGCAGACAGCGGTGTCGATGCGGCCGGAATTCTCAAGCGCTTTTACCACAGGCGCCATTTTGATCGCTTCGGGGCGCGTGCCGAAAATGGAGAGGACTTTCACTATGCGTATCTTTTGAGGTGGAGGATTCGATATGTGGTTATCTGGATTCTGTTACCAGGTTTTACACAATTTACAGAGGAGTTATACCGGCGCATTAATTTTTCTCAAGGCGGCGGCGCGTTCCTTATAAGGCTATGTGTGCGCTTTTGAGCGAGCCGATTGACTTTAATCAATCCGATGGAGATGCGATCACATACGATCAAGCGCGGATGATTGTCATCGCTATTTGAAGAAGATGGTCGATGCGTCCGTTTGAATTCAAATTCCTATCAACCTGTCCTATTAGGGAGTCTCGCAATGCCGACTTGCTCGATTCTGAAATCGAAGTGGAAGCTTTCCGTTATCGCCGCCATCCTGGGCGCCGCGCTTTCTCATGGCATCGCCTCCGCGTCGTCTGTCGCTCCTCCGGCACGCCCGCCGGGAAGCGAACTGGTAAAGGTCCAGCCAGGGGTGGGGGAAGAAGCGTTGGCGAAACAGGAGAAGATAAGTCACATGACAAAAAGGGTTCCCGGCCGCGCCCACAATAAAAACATGCGACGCAGCGTGGTTTCATCGTCGGGAATGCCGGCGAAATAAGCGGCAACGGCATAACGTTTTTTTTTCGTCTAACGGAGATATAGGGGGGAATCATGCAACGGCTTCTACGCGCGCTGACGGCCATCGTTGTCGCGCTACTGTTCTGCTGCACATCGCAGGCATATGCGCAATCCACAATGAAGGCGCTGGTCGTCTACGACGCGCCTTCAAGCAGCGGCTATGCAAAGCTGGGCATGGCTTATGCGATCATGCTCAGGAACCTGCTCGGCCATTTCGACGGGACGGTCGATATGATTCCGGTGCAAAACTATACGGCAGGCCAGGTGCAAAACTATTCGGTGATGTTTTATCTTGGATCGCACTACGACAATCCGTTGCCTGCGTCCTTTCTTCAGGACGCGGCAACCACCGGCAAGACGGTCGTGTGGTTCCGTTATAACATCTGGCAGCTTGCCTGGGACCCCGAATACAACTTTGCGGCCAGATTCGGGCTTGATTTCACCGGCTTGCGCGGAATGAATGCGACGCCGACATCGGACAATCCGTCGCCCGGCTTCTTCGATACGGTTCTCTACAAGAACCGCGAGTTCGTCAAATACTATGCATACGACAGCGATTCCGGGCGCATCAATGCCGATCCGGATGTCGGCGTCATGCAGGTCGTCGATACCGGGAAGGCGGCGAGTCTGAGCAATGTTCGCAACAGCGTTACCAACGAACAGATTCCATATCTGGTCCGCGCCGGAAATTTCTGGTATTTCGCCGACCTGCCGTTCTCGTATATCGGCCCGCGCGACCGCTATCTCGTGATAGCCGACCAGTTGCATGACATTCTCAATTCCGGGCAGCAGGAGAGCCATCAGGCGATGGTGCGGCTGGAAGATGTCGATGCGACGGTCAGCGTGGATAACATGAAAGTCCTGACCGACTATCTCTACCGGAAGAATATTCCGTTTTCGGTTGCGGCCATTCCCTACTATACGGACCCGCTTGGCGTATACAACGGCGGCATCCCGGTTTCGATTCCGTTGTCTCAGGCTTCCGATCTGAAGACCTCTCTGAATTATGCGTTGGACAAGGGAGGCGAGGTGGTCCAGCATGGCTATACCCACCAGTATGCTTCCATGCGCAACCCTTGGACAGCGGTATCGGCCGACGATTTCGAATTCTGGGACGTGGTGCACAACTCGCCTGTGCCGGAGGACTCTACCGCATGGGCTGCGCAGCGCATCAAGGCCGGGTTGAATGATCTCCTGGCGAATGGCTATAAGCCGGTCGCGTGGGAGGCTCCGCATTATCAGATGTCGCCACTGAGCACGAAAGCCGTTCCTCCGATTTATGGCAAGACTTATCAGCGTGCGGTCTATTACACCTCGGATGCCCCTGATTTCACCGAGTCGCAAGGTAAGGATTTCGCGGCCGGACAGTTCTTCCCATATGAGATCAAGCAGGACTATTACGGGCAAAATATCTTGCCGGAGAACCTGGGCAATATCGAGTACGACATCAGTGCGATCGATCCGAGCTCGACGGTGGTGTATACCTGGCAGGATATTTATACCAATGCACAGTTCGCTCTTGCAGTGAGAGACGGATTCGCATCGTTTTTTTTCCATCCGTTCTGGCTCGATCCGGACTTGAAGCTTCCTGCATACAAGGACTTCCAGTCGCTGGTAACCGGCATTACCAACCTGGGTTATAAGTGGACTTCGCCGAGCAGGCTGCCGTGACGAGTTGCAGGGCGTGAAACGAGGCGCCGCTTGCCGGCGCCCGGTAGACGGCAGACCCCTCCCGGTGTTCGCGAGTTGGTCATGCCGTCGTTGCGCAAATAACCCGGCGCGATACTTCATGATTGTTGTTTGAGGTGGAATGCGCCTGTATGGCGGCATACAGGCGCATTCCGGTTTGGAGACTATGCGGCACCATCCGGTTTAGGCTACGCGATGAATGCTGCATCAGCCCGCCCGCAGCGAATCCACAATTTTCATGCGCGCAGCCCGCATCGCTGGCAGGAAGCCGCCGATCAATCCCATCGCCAGTGCAAACAGCAGCGATTTGATCGCGATCGCCGCATTCAGCGTGAAGCCGAACGCCAGTTCTGCAAACGACTGGAAGTTGATCGTTGAAAACGACAGGAATTGCATGAAGGAGGCGAAGAACAAACCCGCCAGACCGCCGATTGTCGCCAGCAGCAGGGATTCGGTCAAAAACGCCGCGAGGATGCTGCGCCGCTTGAAGCCGAGCGCGCGCAGCGTGCCGATTTCGGCGATGCGGTTGGCGACCGATGCATACATCGTGATCATCGCGCCGATCATTGCGCCGATCGAGAAAATGATCGACAGCGTCAGGCCCAGTACGCTGATGAAGGTGGACAATGCTTTCGACTGGTCGGCATAGAACGTCTGCTCGCGCTTGGCTTCGAGCGTCAGGCGCTGGTCGCTTTCGATGTCCTTCTTGAATGCGTCGAATTCATGGCTGTCGTTCAGACGCACGATCACCGACGAAAACACCGGGCGGCGGAATGCTTGCATCAACTGGTCGGCGTCGCCCCAGATCTCCGAATCGAAACCGCTGTTGCCTGCATCGAATACGCCGACCACAGTCCATTCGCGCTGGCCGAAGCGCAACGTCTCGCCGATGCCGGCGCCGGAAAAGCGCCGGGCGATGCCGCCGCCGGCAACGATTTCCGACGACCCGGGCCGGAACATGCGGCCGGCTGCCAGCCTGACCTGCGGACGCAGCATAAACCCGAGCGCCGACACGCCGCGGATCACCACATTGGCCGGCTTGTCGGTGCCGCGCTTGTTCAGCGCGATCAGCACTACGGTTTCCTTCGACACCAGCGGCTCGCCGTTTGGCCCTGGTGCGATTGACGGATGGCTGGCGACGATCATCGCCTGGTCGCGGGGTACGCTGCTTTGCACCTCGGTCTCCGACGCGCGCCGGATCAGCACCACGTTGTCGTATTCGCCGGTGGTCACCAGCGTTTTCTTCAGTCCTGCGTCGAGCATCAGCACGGTGGCGAATACGAACACGACCAGCGCCAGGCCGCCTGCGGTCAGCGTCGTGGTCAGGCGGCGGGTCCACAGGTTGCGGGCGATGTAGCTGAGCGGGATCTTCATCAGCCGATGCTCCGCAAGCCGTCGACGATGTTGATGCGGGTCGAACGCAAGGCCGGTGCGATGGCGGCGACGATGCCGACCGCAAGCGCGGCAAGCGCCTGCAGCAGCAGGGTTTTCGGCGCGATTTCGAATACCGGGAACAGCGTGCCCATCTTCGCGCTGAACGCATGCGCGACCGGAAACAGTAATGCGATTCCTGCGGCAGCGCCCGCTGACGCGATCAGCAGCGATTCGCCGAAGATGAGTGTCGCCAGAAAGCCCGGACCGAAGCCGAGCGCCTTCAATGTCGCGTATTCAGCCAGCCGCTCGCGCGCGCTCATGGCCATCGTATTGGCCATCACCGCCATGATGATCACGATGACGACAAACGACACTACGCGGATGGCCACCACGATCGCTTCGGACATCGACACGAAGCCGAGCTGGAACGCCTTTTCGGTTTCGGTCAGCGTTTCCGCCAGCGAGTTGCGGAACTGATCGTCGACCGTGCGCGAGACCGACGCCGCGTTGTCAGGGTTATCGATCCCCACCACGTAGAAGCCTACCTTGTTGGCACGCTGCCTGCCGGTTTTCATCAGCGATTCGTTGAGGTAATCCCAATGGAAGAAAAACTGGGAGGTATCGGTATTCGCCTGCCTGCCTTCGTAAATCCCCCGCACCACGAATTCCCATTGGCCGGGGAAGATCGTGCCTTTCAATGGAATCACGTCGCCGACCTTGAAGCCGTATTGCGCGGCGAGCTTTTTCCCCACTACGCAACCTTTGCGGTCGCGCAGGAAAGCGGTGCGTTCGGCATCGGAGAGAACGAATTCGGGGTAGAGGTCGAGATAACTCTTTGCGGAAATCGCAAATTGCGGAAAGAAATTTTTCGGTTCCTGGTAGATGCCGCCGAACCAGTAGCCATAGGCGACTTTGGTCACGCCGTCGACGCCGCGTATCTTGTTCTCGTAGGACAGAGGCAGGAAAAATGCCAGCGAAATGGCATTGCGCGTGACCAGCCGTGTGTCGGATGCGGCATTCGCGCCCGCATACCAGGCGCCCACCACCGTCTGCAGCAGGCCGAACGCGAGCGTTGCTACCACCAGTCCCAGCACGGTCAGCGCGGTGCGCAGCTTGTGGCGCAGGGCGTTTCTGAGGATGAGATTAAGCGTTTGCATCTGCTATAGCATGGATCAGTTCGCCTTTATCGAGATGAATGATGGACCTGGCGCGCGCTGCCGCCAGCGCGTCGTGCGTGACCATGATGATGGTCTTGCCCAGTTCCTGGTTCAGCCTGTTCAACAGGTCCAGCACTTCCGCCGCCGCGTGCCGGTCGAGGTCGCCGGTCGGCTCATCGGCGACGATCAGCGTCGGGTCGGTGACGATTGCGCGCGCGATCGCGACGCGCTGCTGCTGTCCGCCCGACAGTTCGGACGGATAGTGGTCGAGACGGTCGGACAGGTTGACCATCGCCAGTGTCAGTTCGGCGCGTTCGCGCCGCTCCTTGCGCGACAGACCGGTGAGCAGC
>DASVLY010000484.1:0-5944 GCA_036384635.1 Noviherbaspirillum sp.
ATCGAAAAAACTGCTGCCCGCATTATTCGAGGAGCGGACCGCTTGCAATTCATTTTGCAGCGAGGAGATTTGCGCCTTGGCAGATGCCAGTGCCTGATCCAGCAACAATGCACGTTGAACCAGCAGGTATGCCGCGTCCGGCTGTTTCGCGAGAGCTGTGGCGATCATCGCCTCGGCCTGAGGATCTTTTGCGCCGACGCGCGCCTGGACAAGCTGGGTCAGGAAATTGTCGAGTACTTGGGTTTCTTGCGGGGTCATGGTTATTCCTGCGAAATCAGAATTGATCCAGAGCCTATATTAGGATGGGAAACTTAAAAGCAACTTAAATCCCAGTGGTGTGATGACAAGACTTTTATGTCATCGCCAGCAGCCAATCGCAATTGCCGGTTTATCCCATAAAAAATATCGTTTTGGTAAGTTAATAAGCTGAACGATAATTTCCTCGTCTTCGTTCAGCATGTGTCTTCGCCCGAAAATTTTATATGCCATAATGACCAAAAGTAACATTACGAAAGAATGACCATGGCTGATGCTTTCTCTCTGCGGGTCAGGAACCTCGAACTCTTGCGGAAAATGGTAAGCAGCCTTTGCTGTTGTTCCTTTTGTATCGGAATGGCAAGCTGGGCTCATTAAAAGGAGGAAACAGGGATGAGGTTTCAGGATCTCAAGATTAAAGTGCGGCTGGGAATCGGCTTTGGCCTAGTCCTCGTGTTGCTCGTCGGCGTTGCGCTCCTTGCCATTTCGCGTCTGACCTTTCTGAACAAGGGGACGGAGAAGGTCGTCAATGACAGATACCCCACGGTGGTTTATGCGTATGAAATTCAGGGTCTGGTGAACCTGGATGCCCGTTCGATGCGCAACATTCTGTTGTGGTCCGATCTGGAGGAAATCAGGAAGGAACGGCAGCGTATCGTCGATGCGAAAAAAGAAATTGACGAGAATTTGGCCAAACTCGATTTGCTGATCCGGTCGGCGAAGGAAAAATCCTTGTCCCAGGCCATCAAGGACGCTCGCTCCATTTATAGCGAGGGGCAGGCGGAGTTTTTGAAACTTGCTGCCGAGGGGAAAAAAGACGAAGCCGCCCGCGTGCTGCTGACCCGTATTCGCAAGGATCAACGAAACTATCTGGAGGCGCTCAAGGCGCTGATCAAGAACCAGTCCGAATCGGTCATCGAGGCGGGAAAGCAGGCGGATGAAGCGTACCGCAGCGCGCTGACCATGGTATCGACATTGACCGTGCTGGCATTCTTGCTGGGAGGCGGAGTGGCCTTATGGGTCGGCGGTTCGATCGTGCATCCGATGAGGGCGGCCGTGAAAGTCGCGCAGATGGTGGCAGCCGGCGACCTGACCAGCAGCATCGAGGTCAAGAGCAAGGATGAAACTGGCCAGTTGCAGCAGGCGCTGAAGAACATGAACGACGCACTGAGCAACATCGTCCGCGAAGTGCGCGGCGGCACGGAGATGATCGCGTCCGCTTCGCAGCAGATTGCTTCGGGCAACGTCGACTTGTCTTCGCGCACTGAAGAACAGGCCGGCTCGCTGGAAGAAACCGCAGCGTCGATCGAAGAGTTGACATCGACGGTGAAACAGAATGACGGCAATGCAAGGCAGGCCAGTCAACTGGCGGTAGCCGCTTCCGAAGTGGCGGCCAAGGGCGGGGCGGTGGTGTCGGAAGTGGTGGGCACCATGGGAGAGATCAACGACTCGGCGAAGAAGATCGTCGGCATCATCGGCGTGATCGATGGTATTGCGTTCCAGACCAACATCCTGGCGTTGAATGCGGCTGTGGAAGCAGCGCGTGCAGGAGAGCAGGGGCGCGGCTTTGCGGTGGTGGCAACCGAGGTGAGGAACCTGGCGCAGCGCAGTGCGGCGGCGGCCAAGGAAATCAAGACTCTGATCGATAACTCGGTGGAAAAGGTGGATGCGGGCAGCAAACTGGTGGGCCAGGCGCGCTCGACGATGCAGGAAGTGGTGGAAAGCATCGGGCGGGTGACGGAGATCGTGGACGAGATCAGCACGGCCAGCCAGGAGCAGACGTCGGGCATCGAGCAAGTCAATCAGGCGATCACGCAGATGGACCAGATGACGCAGCAAAATGCGGCGCTGGTGGAAGAGGCGGCGGCGGCATCGGAAGCGATGCAGGAGCAGGCGGGCAAGCTGGCGCAGATGGTGAGCGTATTCAAGCTCGCCGGCATGCAGGAGACCGGGATGGCTCCGTTAGCCACGGCACAGCCGAAGGCGAACGTTGCTCCATTAATGAAGAAACCGGCAGCCGTTGCGCGCGCTCCTTCCGATGCACGGCAGCTAACGTTTGGACGTAGCGCGGGCTCTTAATCCAATGACTTGTGAAAACGCAGCATGGCGGCCAGCAATAACCCCGTCCCCATGATCAGCAGAGCCAGCATCTGCGGCCAGAGGATATCCATGCCGACGCCCTTGATGTAAGTGCCGCGGACAATCACCAGAAAATAACGAAGCGGGTCCAGGTAAGTGATCCATTGCAGGGCATCAGGCATGCTTGCGATCGGGAAGCTGAAGCCGGAAAGGATGAACATCGGGTTGAGCACGAAGAAATTCGATGCGAACGCCTGTTGCTGTGTTTTGCATAGCGTGGAAATCAATAAGCCGATGGCCAGCGTGCTCAACAGGAAGAGGCAGGTTCCGAGCAGCAGCACAAGTGGGTTGCCCTTGAAAGGCACGTCGAACCAGATCATGCCGACGGCAGTGGCCAGAGCGACCTGGATCAGCCCGATCAGAAAGAAGGGCAATGTCTTTCCGACGATGAATTCAAACGGCCGGATGGGCGTGACGAGAATCTGCTCAAGGGTACCGACTTCTCTCTCGCGCACAATGGCGAATGCGGTGAGATTGACGATGGTGATCAGCGTCAATGTGCCGATCACGCCGGGCACGAAAAACCAGTGGCTGTTCAGGTTCGGGTTGTACCAGTACCGCTCCGCCATCGTAACGTTTACCAGGGGATGCCCGAGAAGACGGCCGGTGCGCTGCGCCAGATCGAACGCATGGTTCTGTCCGAAGCCGCCGGCAATTTGTCCGACATAGCCCAGTGCGATCAAGGCAGTATTCGAATTGGTGCCGTCCACCAGAACCTGGACCGGCGAGGTCCGGCCTTTGCGCAGCAACCCGGCGAAACCCGGCGGCACGATGATCGCGATTTGCGCGCTGCTGCTTTCCACGGCAGCCTTCGCGTCTGCAAGCGTGCCGGCGACCGTCGTTACCTCGAACCGCTTGCTGCTGACGAAGGCGCTGATCAGCGCGCGGCTTTCCTGCGAGTGATCCTGGTCCAGCACCGCCATCGATACATTGAATATCTCGAACGTTGCCGCATAGCCGAACAGCAGCATCTGGACGATGGGCGGAATCAGCAGCCTGAAGCGCGCGGACTTGTCGCGCTTGAGCTGCAGAAGCTCTTTGATGAGCAGTTCGAAAATGCGTCTGAACATAATTTAGTCGAGCGTCTTGCGAAACGCTCTGGCCGCAAGAAAGCTCACGGCCGCGGCATACAAGGCCAGGAGCAGGATCGGGATGGCAAGTTCGGCTGCGCCGGAGCCTTTGAGAAACACGGCCTTGAGAATCGTCACGTAGTAGCGGGCGCTGACGAGGTACGTGATTCCCTGGACGGGCGCCGGCATCTGCTCGATGGGAAAGGCGAAGCCGGAGAGCATCGTCGCCGGCAGCATGGTGAGCAACAGCGCGATCTGGCTTGCGCCGGCCTGGCTGCGAATCGCGACCGAAACGTAATAGCCGACGCAGAGCATGACGATCAGGAAAAGGCTGGTGGTGAAGAACAGCGTGGAAAGGGTGCCGCGAAACGGCACGTTGAACCAGAACACGGCCAATACCAGGCAGATCGCGGCATCGGCCAGGCCGACGATGAAATAGGGGAGCAGCTTGCCGATCATGAGTTCCATCGGCCGCACCGGCGTCGATATCAACAGTTCCATCGTGCCGCGCTCCCACTCGCGGGCAATGGTCAGCGAGGTGAGCTGCGCGCCGACGATGGCCATGACTAACGCGACGATGCCGGGCACGATGAAATTGCGGCTTTCCAGTTCCTCGTTGAACCATACGCGGGCCTGGATATCGACCGGTGTCGTTGTCTGCAGCACCGCGCCTTTCCGCTGCAAGGATTGCGTTTGCATATCGGTGGAAAATCCCGATATCACGGTGCGCGCATAGTTCGCGCCGATGTTCGCGGTATTGGAATCGGTCCCGTCCGCCAGGACTTGCACGGTGGCGGTCCCGGTATCGTTCAGGCTCTTTGAGAAATCGGCGGGAACGATGATGGCGATGCCGCAGGTGGCGTCGTCGAGGTCGCGTTCGATTTCGGCGTAGCTGGCGGCGGTCTTTTGAACGCTGAAGTAAGCCGACGCCGCGAATCGTTTCAGCAAGTCCTGCGAGTTCTGGCTGCCTTCCCGGTCGAGCACGCACAGCGGGATATGCTTGATGTCGAGATTGATTCCATAGCCGAGCATGAACATCTGCATGATCGGGATCAGCAGGGCGATCATCAGGCTGCGCGGATCGCGGACGATCTGCAGGCTTTCCTTGACGCCGATGGCCTTGATGCGCCGCAGCCTCATCATGCTTTCTCCCCGGCAGGAGAAGAGGCACCGACCAGATACACGAAACTGTCTTCCAGCGTGGGGGTGATGGCGCGGGCGGTTGCGCCTGCGATGCCATGCGCGGCGAGGAGGGCGGTCAGTTCCGGCGCGCGGCGGTCAGCGTCATCGACCATCACATGCAGCGTATTGCCGAACACGGCGGCATCCTGCACGCCCGGCGCTTTCTCCAACAGATTGATCGCGGCGCCGATGTCGCGGCACGCAATCGACAACAGTTCTCCCTTCAGCGAACGTTGCTTCAGCTCGTGCGGCGTTCCGAGCGCGATCAGCCGCCCGCGGTTGATCAGCGCGATGCGGTTGCAGTATTCGGCTTCGTCCATGTAGTGCGTGGATACCAGCACGCTGACGCCTTCCGATCCGAGCGTGTGAATCAGGTCCCAGAAGCGGCGGCGCGATTGCGGATCGACGCCGGAGGTCGGTTCGTCCAGGAACAGGACCATCGGTTGGTGCAAAATGGCCGCGCCCAGCGCAAGCCGCTGTTTCCAGCCGCCGGCAAGCGTGGCGACCAGGGCGTTTTCCTGTCCGGTCAATCCGGCCATGTCGATTGCAAAGCGCAACCGTTCCTCGATCCGGCCGCGCGGCACGCCGTAGATGCCGCCGAAAAAGCGCAGGTTCTCCTCGACGCTGAGATCGCTGTACAGCGAGAATTTCTGCGACATGTAGCCGATGCGCCTGCGCACGGCTTCCGGGTCCTTGGTGATGTCGATGCCGGCCACCAGCGCGCGCCCGGCGCTTGGCCTGAGCAAGCCGCACAGAATGCGGATCAGCGTCGACTTGCCGGCGCCGTTGGGGCCGAGGAACCCCATGATCTCGCCGCCGGCCACCGTGAAGCTCACCCCGCGCAAGGCTTCGAAGGCGCCGAAGCGCTTGACGAGTCCCTCCACGACAATGCGGGAAGATGCCGCTTCGGTCATGATGCCGGCTTTCCGTTGTCGTTCAGGAAGGCTACGAACAGGTCTTCTATCGACGGCTCGACTTCCGAGATGCCCGACATGCCAATACCGGATGCGCGCAACTTCTCCGCGATCTGCGGCATGCGGGCCGGGCCATTGTCCACATGTAGGTGCGCGCCGATGCCGACCACGAGCACGCCTTGCACGCCGGGGAGCGGTTTCACGGCATCGCGCACGCCGCGCGGATTGTCCGAAACCACTTCCAGGATGGCTCCGGGCATTTGCGCCTTCAGTCCTTGCGGCGTGTCGCAGTGCAGCACCGCACCCTTGTTCATCAGGGCAAGGCGATCGCAGCGTTCGGCTTCATCGAGATACGCGGTCGAAATCAGCATGGCCACGCCTTCG
>DASVLY010000485.1:0-1710 GCA_036384635.1 Noviherbaspirillum sp.
GCACCTGACGCTGGTGCCTTACATCGCCTCCGCCGGCGAGCTGAAAACCAAGCCGACCCAGCACAGCGTGCAGAAGCTGCGCGAGATCGGGATTTCGCCCGACGCGCTTTTGTGCCGTGCCGATCGCCGTATTCCGGACGACGAGCGCGCGAAGATTTCGCTGTTCTCCAATGTGCCGGAAGATGCAGTGATCTCGGTCTGGGATGCAGACACCATCTATAAGATTCCGCAGATGCTGCATGATCAGGGGCTGGACAAAATCATCAGCGACAAGCTCGGCCTGTCGCCGAAACCGGCCGACCTGTCGGTGTGGAACAAACTGGTGTATGCGCTCGAACATCCGAAGGCGGAAATCACGATCGGCATGGTCGGCAAGTATGTCGATCTAACCGAATCGTACAAGTCGCTGACTGAAGCGCTGCGTCACGCGGGTATCCATACTGAAAGCCGCGTGAATATCGAATACATCGACTCCGAGGAAATCGAGTCCGGCGGCACGGCGAGCCTGGCGAAATATGATGCGATCCTGGTGCCAGGTGGCTTCGGCAAGCGCGGCGTGGAAGGCAAGATCGCCGCCGCAAAATATGCGCGCGAAAACAAGGTGCCGTACCTTGGCATCTGTCTCGGTATGCAGGTCGCGCTGATCGAGTTCGCACGCAACAAGGCGGGCTTGGCGAAATCCAATTCGACCGAATTCGATCCGGATACCGAACATCCAGTGGTCGCCCTGATTACGGAGTGGCAAAACCACGACGGCAAGGTCGAGAAGCGCGATGCCAATTCCGACCTCGGCGGCACCATGCGTCTGGGCGCGCAAACTTGCGCCGTCAAGCCTGGCACGATCGCCGCCGAAATCTACGGCAGCGAAGTGACCGAACGCCATCGCCATCGCTACGAGGCGAACAACCACTACCTCTCTCGCGTTGAAGAGGCTGGCCTGATCATATCGGCACGCACTCCAAGCGAAGACCTGTGCGAAATCATGGAATTGCCGCGCAGCGGCGAAAACGCGCATCCGTGGTTTGTCGGCGTGCAGTATCACCCTGAATTCAAATCGACACCGCGCGACGGCCACCCGCTGTTCATTTCCTTCGTCCGGGCAGCGCTTGCGTACAAGCAAGCGACATTGCAAAGGAAGGCGGCATGAAGCTGTGCGGTTTCGATGCAGGGCTCGACCGGCCGTTTTTCCTGATCGCCGGTCCGTGCGTGATCGAATCGCAGCAACTGGCATTCGATACTGCCGGCCGTCTGAAAGAGATCGCCAGCGAACTGGGTATTCCTTTCATCTATAAGTCCTCGTTTGACAAAGCCAACCGTTCTTCCGGTTCGTCCTTTCGCGGCCTCGGTATGGAGAAGGGCCTGGAAATCCTGGCCGAAGTCAAAAAGCAGATCGGCGTGCCGGTGCTGACCGACATCCACGAGATCGACGAGATCAAGCCGGTCGCAGCGGCGGTCGATGTGCTGCAGACTCCGGCTTTCCTGTGCCGCCAGACCGATTTCATCCGCGCCTGCGCGCAGTCCGGCAAACCAGTAAACATCAAGAAAGGCCAGTTCCTGGCGCCCGGTGACATGAAGAATGTGATCGACAAGGCGCGCGCCGCAGCGAAGGAGGCGGGGCTGGAGCAGGATAATTTCATGGCGTGCGAGCGCGGTGTCTCGTTCGGCTACAACAACCTGGTATCGGACATGCGTTCGCTGGCGATCATGCGC
>DASVLY010000486.1:0-2808 GCA_036384635.1 Noviherbaspirillum sp.
CCAAGCAATCATGCCGCGCCGATCAATGCACACAACGGCCATCCTGCCGCCGGGCGCAATGAGCACGGCATTCGGCAGCGCGGGTGGCAGTATTTTCAGTATTTCATGCGCATCAATCGTCAGGCATCTGAAAGCACGGCAGGATCACCTGACTTTCGCCACGTGGAAAACGAGAGTTCGGTCAACGAGACAACCCTTGGTGGCACATCCTCATTATCGGCGGGCCGGAACGAGATATTCAGGGACGACAAATACTGGTTTGTGTCTTCTGAAGTCAATCCCAACAATCGCATCTACAAGCGCAGTGAAAATCCCGAGCTTCTCCAGCAGGAAAACCGACAATTCATCACCGAGCATATGGTCAAAATTCCCGTGCATGGTGATGCGCAGTACTCGGAACTTACCGCGCTCTACCTGCCGCCGCCAAAGCCGAACGGCAAGGTGATCATCTTCTCCGGTGGCCAGGGCGAGCACCTGGAAAATCGCGTCGCGTTCATGAAGGCCTGGCACGAAAAAGGCTTCGGCGTGATGACGCATATTCCATTGGGATGCGAAACCGAGTCGGGAGAGCATCGCGCCGAGGAACGGTTTTACACCTCCATCGAAGCTGCCGCGAATTACGTTACACAGCAAGGCATCCCGGTCAGCCAACAAATCGTATGGGGCAAATCCTGGGGAACGGCACCGGCAGTGCATCTGGCCAGCTCGCATGGCGAACAATGCTCCCAGTTGATCATCCAGGCCGGCTCGCCAGGAATTGCGCATGAATATGCCTTGAAGGCAGATAGCGCGCAGGACGCCGATGCCGCCCGATCCAAGTACGCCGGTATCTTTGATGTGTCCGACAAGCCAGTGACTTCGCAGGTGCTTGTCCTTCATGGCGGAAAGGATACGTGGATTCCTCCCGAAGCGACGGCAAAGTTCCGCGAACTCTATGGTGATAACGCAACGGTGAAGATCTTCGCGGACCAAGGCCATGGCATCGATCCGCGCCAATACGCCCCCGACGTCGAACATTTCCTTGGAGTTGACGAAAGCGACCTAACACAAAGCCTGAAGAGCATGCGCACATGCGTGACGTCTGCGCTCATTCCGCCTCAGCCAGGCGAACAGCAGCAACCAATCGACGAGGCTTGGGCGGCGATATATCAATTCGACGCGCAACGACGTTCTGGAGAGAATTCCTTCGACTTGATACAGGATTTCCCTGACCTCGACGCGATCGCCAATGACGAGACGCATCCGTCCTGCGCGGATGCGAAATTACTCAAGGACATCATGACACGGCCTGTCGGTTCGGAAGCGCCATCGCTGGAAGAGTACTTGGCCAAGAAGGTGGAAGCCGGGCTGGATGTGTACATGGCGATTCCTCCGAATCCGGACTTCCGAACGTTCAACAGCATCCAGCCGGGTCTGGCAACGAGCACGCTCGACTACAACTCGGCGGGCCGCACCGTACTGTTCAAGGGAGCAACGCACTTGATCGGAATCCCGAGCGGGCCGGCGGTCACGGATAGCCAACTCACCGAAGGGCAATTGGACCGCAAGAGCCGATTGCAGAAGACCATGTTCAGCTTTCCGAAACATCCTGCGGATGGTGTCGAGCGGCTGAAGTTGTCAGATTTCGACGAGATGATCGATCCATTGGACAACTTGGCCGTCTACGAATCGTCGGGACCGCAGTTGCCATAAACGGATGCGCGTATAGTTTCGGCGGCCGATCGTCACACAAGGAAGCGATCGATCGCCGGACACCGGCGCTTCGGTGCGTTCACGAGGGCGAATCTCGAAGCTCAAACCGTACTGTTTCCCGACATCGCAGACTTGCGCTGTAGTTTCGGTGCAGTTTATCCCCAACCAGTCAACCGACAGTCCAACCGCCAGCGATGCCGCCTCGCGTCGGAACTCGCCCTTCAAGGAAGCCATCGCAGAATGACCGCCAAGAGCAAGAGGCTGACCGTACTGTCAGAAGCAGAACAGGAACCACATACCGCTCAACGGCTACCTGATCGGCGCGCACGATTTCGAGGCCCATCATGTCTTCGACATCTGGTACCGCAATACCTCCGACATCATGCCCGAGGCTATCACCGGCGACATGCACAGCGTCAACAAGACCAACTTCGCCACCCTGCACTGGTTCGGCCGCCGCTTCGCGCCGCGTTTCACCGATTCGACCTCGACGCCATCGTGGCAGGGTTGGATTTAGGGTGACAATTTTCAAAGGGACGGCGTCCGCCCCCTTACTTACGCACCTCTCGCAGCGAGTAGGCAATGCATGCTGATTGGGAAGTTTTGAAGTACATCCGCGTTATCGTCTAGCCAATCCATGACCGGCTCGCTTGCATCTTCAACAACTCCATCGTCCCAGAATTGCGATGCGACCAGTACTTCCACATCGATTCCTTCGATCGAATTTCTGGAGACAATGGTGCCGATCTGTATCCGCAGTCCCCTTGCGACGATACCCCAAACCTTAATTTGCCCGGCCACTGCGTAGCAGCTTCCCTTTCCGACCGCGCAGCGGCGCTTGATCTCGGATGACAAAATTTTCGGGGGTTCCGGCGTACCTCCCCTGAGTTGGCCGCTCGTCATCCCGCATGAGTCCGGCGTTATCCATCCTTTCGCCACAGTTTTATTTACAGAATGAACCAGTTTCCTTTCCCGCACTCATAGCAACCGGAATGCGTTGTCATATCCCTGCGGGAGGCATCATGGAACAATTGGATCTGCTCGACTTGCCACAGTTTGATTCGGGCGAGCTATGGCTGAAGAATCCACATGCGGCATTTGAAAACTGGCAACGCA
>DASVLY010000487.1:0-7917 GCA_036384635.1 Noviherbaspirillum sp.
AATCATTGAACGCATGAGTGGACGCCGCGTGCACCAGTCGTCGGGCCGCACTTACCATGTCAGGTACAATCCGCCAAAAGTTGCCGGCCGCGACGACGTCACCGGCGAGGAACTGATTCAGCGCGACGATGACAAGGAAGAAACCGTGAAAAAACGCCTGAAGGTGTATCACGACCAAACCGAGGTGCTGGTCGGCTACTACAACAAGTGGGCGCAGTCTGGCCAGCCGGGGGCGCCGAAATACCGAAAGATTTCAGGCGTCGGACCGGTCGAAACGATCCGGGACAACGCCTTCGCGGCATTGGCGGAATAAATAAAAAGAGCGGACCAGGTGTCCGCTCTTTTTTTTGCATCAGCCGGCCTTGATCCAGCTCAGACAGGGAGTGAGCCAAAGCGAATCCAATAAGTAGATAGAGCGTAGAACGGAACAGTTTTTGCAGTGCATAGTATCCGCAGGATGACGACAGCAGATACCTGACCGAAACAAAGGCGTATGCCGCCGCCGTCCTCCGGAACGTTTGTTTAACCTGGTCGTGAACGACATGGAGGAGGCTATATGGCAGCAAGCTTGTGGTTTGCCGTGGCGTGCGGCGTGATTGCAGTGCTCTATGGATTAATGTCCCGCAGCTGGATTCTGAAGCAGGAAGCAGGCAATGCCCGCATGCAGGAAATCGCGGCAGCCATCCAGCAGGGCGCGGCGGCTTATCTCGCGCGCCAGTACCGTACCATCGGCATCGTCGGCGTCATCTTGTTCATCGTGATCGCCAGTCTCCCTGGGCTTGGGATCAAGACCGCGCTCGGCTTTCTGATCGGCGCAGTGCTGTCGGGAGCCTGCGGTTTCATCGGCATGAACGTATCGGTACGCGCCAATGTCCGCACGGCGCAGGCCGCCACCAAAGGCATGAATGCGGCGCTCGACGTTGCATTCAGGGGCGGTGCGATCACCGGCATGCTGGTGGTCGGCCTGGGCCTATTGGGCGTGTCTCTGTTCTACTGGAGTCTCTCGTCATCCGGCGCCGCCGGCGCTTCGTCCCATGACGTGATCAAGCCGCTGATCGGCCTCGGGTTCGGCGCATCGCTGATTTCGATCTTCGCCCGTTTGGGCGGCGGCATCTTTACCAAGGGTGCCGACGTCGGCGCCGACCTGGTGGGCAAGGTCGAGGCCGGCATCCCGGAAGACGACCCGCGCAACCCGGCGGTAATCGCCGATAACGTCGGCGACAATGTCGGCGACTGCGCGGGCATGGCGGCCGACCTGTTCGAAACCTATGTGGTGACGCTGATCGCCACCATGTTGCTCGGCTCACTGATAGTCAAAGGCGCGGAAACCGAGGCGGTCCTGTACCCGCTGCTGCTGGGCGGCGTCTCCATCCTTGCCTCGATTGTCGGCTGCTCGATGGTCAAGGCCAGAGAAGGCAGGAAGATCATGTTCGCGCTCTACACCGGTCTGTGGTGGGCGGCCGGCCTGTCGCTGATCGGCTTTGCAATCGTAACCTGGAAACTGATGCCCGAAGCGATGCGTGTCCCGATGATGGGCTCGGCCGTCGTCGGCATCGTGCTGACTGGCCTGATGGTGTATATCACCGAGTACTACACCGGCACCGAGTTCAAGCCGGTGCGCCATATTGCCGCCGCGTCGACCACCGGCCACGGCACCAACATCATCGCAGGCCTCGGCGTGTCGATGAAAGCCACCGCCTATCCGGTGCTCGCGGTATGCGCTGCGATCCTGACCTCGTATTGGCTGGCCGGCCTGTACGGCGTCGCGATCGCCGCTACTGCAATGTTGTCGATGGCAGGCATCATCGTCGCGCTCGATGCGTATGGCCCAATCACTGACAACGCCGGCGGCATTGCCGAAATGGCCGAGCTGCCGGATTCCGTGCGTGCGATCACCGATCCGCTTGATGCGGTTGGCAATACCACCAAGGCGGTCACCAAGGGCTATGCGATCGGCTCGGCGGGCCTGGCGGCACTGGTGCTGTTCGCCGATTACACACATGCGCTGGAATCGGTCGGCAAGAGCGTGACCTTCGACCTGTCCAATCCGATGGTGATCGTCGGCCTGTTCATCGGCGGCCTTGTTCCCTACCTGTTCGGCGCGCTCGCGATGGAAGCGGTGGGACGCGCTGCCGGCGCGGTAGTGATCGAGGTGCGACGCCAGTTCCGCGAAATCAAGGGCATCATGGACGGCAGCGGCAAGCCGCAATACGACAAGGCAGTCGACATGCTGACCGCATCTGCGATCAAGGAAATGATCATACCGTCGCTGTTGCCGGTGGTGGTACCCGTGCTGGTCGGCATGATTCTCGGCCCGGCGGCGCTCGGCGGCTTGTTGATGGGCACCATTGTCACCGGCCTGTTCGTCGCGATTTCGATGACCACTGGCGGCGGCGCTTGGGATAACGCGAAAAAATACATCGAGGATGGCCATCACGGCGGCAAAGGGTCCGAAGCGCACAAGGCGGCAGTGACCGGCGACACCGTCGGCGACCCGTACAAGGATACCGCAGGGCCGGCGGTCAATCCGCTGATCAAGATCATCAACAACGTCGCGCTGCTGCTGGTACCGTTGCTTCCGGCGGTCGACAACCAGTTAGCGACCCCGCATGCAGTGATGCCGGCTGCGATCACTGCGCCGGCAACGGCAGCACCGGAGACCGTCAAATAACAAGCAACAGCGCAGTTTTTGAAAGGCAGCTTTCGGCTGCCTTTTTTCTTCATGACGAAATTCGCTACAATGACACTAACTTGACGTTTACGTAAACGTTATTCTGCTGACGTGTTTGAACGCAAAGAAAGAGAGCGCAAAATGCAGATTGCAAACAATGTGTTCATCATCACCGGCGGCGCATCCGGTCTGGGGGCGGCGACTGCGCACATAATTGCCGACAACGGTGGCAAGGTGGTGCTGGCTGATGTGCAAGTGGAAGCAGGCGAGAAGCTCGCGACCGACCTGAAGGGCAAGTTCGTCAGGTGCGACGTCACCGCCGAAGCGGATGCGAAAGCAGCCGTGGGTGCAGCCGTTGCGATGGGCACGCTGCGCGGCCTGATCAACTGTGCCGGTGTTGCACCCGCAGTGAAAACCATCGGCAAGGAAGGTCCGCATCCGCTGGATATATTCCTTCGCACCGTCAACATCAACCTGGTCGGCACTTTCAACATGGCGCGCCTGGCGGCGGACGCAATGGCCAGGACCGACGCCGGTGAACATGGCGAACGCGGCGTAATCATCAATACCGCATCGGTCGCCGCCTACGACGGCCAGATTGGTCAGGTTGCATACAGCGCATCGAAGGCGGCGGTGGCTGGCATGACGCTGCCAATGGCGCGCGATCTGTCACGCAACGGTATTCGCGTGATGACGATCGCACCCGGCATTTTCGAAACACCGATGCTGCTCGGGATGCCGCAGGACGTACAGGATGCACTCGGCAGCATGGTGCCGTTCCCGCCGCGCCTGGGCAAGCCTTCCGAATATGCGCATCTGGTGAAGACCATCATTGAAAACGTCATGCTCAACGGCGAAACGATTCGCCTCGACGGCGCGATCCGCATGCAACCGAGGTGAGATGGATGTACAAAAGCTCGTAATGCGATGGGGGAGTGATTCGGCGGCCGTTGTTTTTGCATCGTGCCTGTTGCAGCGCAGCTCCAAAAATCAGAGAGGCCCTGTTAATCTTCCTGCATGGGAGACAAAAAGAAAACGGGATTGGTGCTGAGCGGCGGCGGCGCGCGTGCTGCTTATCAGATCGGCGTGTTGCGCGGTGTGTCGACGATACTGCTTGAAGCTGGCTGGCGGTCGAGGCGCAATCCCTACGACATCATCTGCGGCACCTCCGCCGGCGCGATCAATGCGACCGCGCTGGCGTGCCATGCCGACAACTTCGAAGAAGGCCTGCAGCGGGCGGTGCACGTCTGGGAGAATTTCACCGCTGAACATGTCTACCGCGCCGACTCGCTGGGCGTCATACGCTCCGGCGCGCGTTGGCTGTCCCTGCTGTCGTTCGGCTGGCTGCTGCGCAAGTGGAAGGCAAATCCGCCAAACTCGCTGCTGGACAATACGCCGCTGGTCTCCCTGCTGAACCGGATGCTGAACTTCCCGCGCCTGGATGCTGCGCTGATGAGCGGCGCCTTGCACGCATTAGCCGTGACTGCATCATCATACACCGCCGGGCAGAATATCACTTTCTATCAGACCGAAGCGGATATCGAGCCGTGGGTGCGCTCGCAACGCATTGCAATGCGTTGCCAGATTGGCGTCGAACACCTGCTCGCATCTGCTGCGATTCCGCTGATCTTTCCTGCCACACCGATCTATTGCAACGGCCGGCGCGAATTCTTCGGCGACGGTTCGATGCGCCAGTTGGCGCCGATCTCGCCCGCCATTCACCTCGGCGCGGACAAGGTATTCATTATCGGTGCCTGCAGGCTGACCGAACCGGCGCGCGACACCGCAGAGCTGGCGCAATACCCGAGCCTGGCACAAATCGCCGGCCATGCATTGTCCAGTATCTTCCTGGACAGCCTCGCGGTGGATATCGAGAGAATGACGCGCGTAAACTTCACGCTGTCCGTTCTGACCGAGGAACAAAGAACGAGGACACCGTTGCGCCCGATCGACATGCTGGTCATTGCTCCATCCGAACGCCTGGATGAAATCGCCAGCCGCCATGTCCATAGTTTGCCGAGGCCGATCCGGGTCCTGCTTGGCGGCATCGGCGCAACCGAAGTACGCGGAGCAGAGCTTGCCTCTTACCTGTTATTTGAATCAAGTTATACCCGCGAACTGATCCAACTCGGCTTGACGGATGCGCTAGCCCGACGCGGCGACGTGCTGGCATTTTTCGGGATGCCGGAGAAGGCGGCTTTGCCGCTGAAAGATGCAATCAAGACTGCCTGAATAGTTCTTACCGCACCCGGTAAGGGTGCGGTAAGAACCGGTTGGCTCAATCTCTATCGTAGTAATGGTGGTGCTTCCAGTGATGGGGCTTGAACTCCCTGTAGCGGATTTCCTCCACATAATACGGCGCGCCATATTGCACAACAGGCGCAGGCTGCACATACACTGGTGCCGGACGGACATAAACCGGTTGTGGTTGCACGTACACGGCCGGTGGCGGCGACACATACACTGGTGCCGGGCGCGGCGAACCGACGCTGATCGCCCAACTTACATCGTTTGCCAAAGCCAGCGGGGTGGCGAAGACTAGCGACGTAACGGAAATGAATTTCGAAATTGAAAATTTGAGCAGTTGTGACATGACGTTCTCCTTGATGTCTCTGTGTATTTAACGTCAAACGCCTTGCCTCCGGCTACGAGAATCATTTGTATTGAAGTAAGTTCTGAAACAAATTGTAATCATTAATAAAAAATAATTACCGAATTTCTTGCCATAAATGGAGTTGCCTTACTTATTGCAACAAGTTACCCTACGGTATGACGATCATTGCATTATTATTTTGCAATTTATTGGACGGGTAATCGATGACCAAGCCTAACTTCTTGAAGAATTGGGCATTTTTTGTTGTCGCGTTATTGCTCTCTGTTAGTGTCTTTGCAAGGGGGGAGGTGGCACGACTGGATAGCATTGCCGTCCAAGACCTTCCCCCGGAAGCGCAACGCACACTGGTGTTAATCAAGCAAGACGGACCTTTCCCTTATGCCAAGGATGGCGTCGTGTTTAGCAACTATGAAGGGGTTTTGCCGAAGCGGAAGCGCGGGTATTATCACGAGTTTACGGTGAAAACTCCCGGTACCCGCAGCCGCGGTGCGCGGCGCATCATTGCCGGAGGCAAGCCTGCGTCATCGGGAGAATATTATTACACCGACGATCATTATGCGACCTTCAAGCGCATCATAGAGCACGCAAATGCGAATCGAGCCACTGCACACTGAACCTTCCAAGCATCTTTTACGAGCCGAGGAAGACATGAACCTGTTCAAAACCGTACCGCCGAATGTGGTGCAGTCCATCCGTGCATTCCGGGTGACTGAGCTGCAGGAAGAAGCAGCGCGTCTTGGCCATCATTTCCTTTATGCATATTGTGCAGAAGCAGCAACCAAGCAGCAGGTGCTCGCATGCATTGCTCAATCCTTCCATTTCCCCAAGCATTTCGGCAAGAATTTCGATGCATTGTACGACTGCCTGACCGACCTTCCGCATAAGGCCGGACCGCAGCCTGGTTTTCTGATTGTCATTGAACAATTGCCGAATACGCCGAAATTCGACAAGGAAGCGCGAGAGATCCTGCTTGACGTATTCCGCGATGCAGCGGATTTCTGGGCAGACAAGAAAATTGCTTTCCGCGTATTTTATTCGTTCCAGTAGCCGGTTTATTTATCAAAATGCACAGCCGACCATGCGGTCGGCTTTTTTAGTTTCGGTCGCAGCGAAAGCTGCTTAACTTGCTGCGCAAGTTGGCCTTCACTGAAACTTCGTTTTATTTCGGATAGGGGAGGGGCTACGGTAAAATGCGCGCCATGAAAAATATCGTCATCCTGATTTCCGGACGCGGCAGCAACATGCAGGCGATCGTGCGTGCCGCTCGAACAGAACAATGGTCATGCCGGATTGCCGCCGTCATCAGCAATCGGGCAGATGCAGAAGGCCTCGCATTTGCAGCGGAACACGGCATTCCGACCGCCGTTGTCGTCAGCAAGGGGCAATCGCGCGAGGCGTTCGATGCAGCACTGCAGGCGGAAATCGACCGTTTTGCGCCGGATCTGGTGGTCCTGGCCGGCTTCATGCGCATCCTCACGCCGCCTTTTGTTGAACATTACGCGGGCCGTATGCTCAATATCCATCCGTCGCTGCTGCCCAGTTTTCCCGGTCTCGCAACGCACAGTCAGGCGTTGGCGTCCGGCGTCAAGGTGCATGGCGCAACTGTGCATTTCGTCACCGCCGAGCTGGATCATGGCCCGATCATCGCGCAAGCCGCAGTGCCGGTGCTTCCCGGCGACACGGAAGACACACTGGCCGCGCGGGTTCTGGTGCAGGAACACATCATGTATCCGCTCGCGGTACGCTGGTTCCTCGAAGGCCGGCTGACCATTGACAATGGAATCGTGCGCATCGCAGACGATGCGCCGCAGTCCGCCTAACTGAAAGATCACAATGAGATTGCATCCTGCAGTCGTCAGCCATGCCGAAGAGGTGCTGCGCGAAGTGTTGCGTTTTACCGGCCCGGCTGACGCTATTGTTTCGCGGTACTTTCGCGAACATCCGAAACTCGGTTCGCGCGAGCGCCATGCGGTCGCCGAAAGCGTATACGCGGTATTGCGCAACAAGCTCACATACGCCAGTTTTGCAGAATCCGGTCATGGTCCGGCAATACGCCGTCTGGCGTTGCTCGGCTTGGCCGACGCAGCCGGCATTGACACACTTGGTGGCCTGTCGGACGAAGAAGCCGGATGGTTGCGCCGCATTGCTCAGATCGACCGTAATTCGCTGCCGGTCACCTTGCGCGCGAACCTGCCACCGTGGTTGTTCGATAAACTGGTCGCGCGTGACGGCGAAGCGGCGACACTGCAACTGGCTGAGGCATTGAACAGCCCGGCACCGCTCGACCTGCGCGTGAATGCGTTAAAGGCCAAGCGCGACGAAGTGATCGCGGAACTGTCGAAGGCGCCGATCGCATGCGAACCGACGCCGTACGCACCGCTTGGTATCCGCGTGCAGAAGAAGCCGGCATTACAGAATCTGCCCTTGTTCAAGGAAGGCGCGATCGAAGTGCAGGACGAGGGTAGTCAGTTGCTTGCACAAATCGTTGGGGCCAAACGTGGCGAGATGGTGGTCGATTTTTGCGCTGGCGCGGGCGGCAAGACTCTCGCGCTCGGCGCAGCGATGCGGAATACGGGGCGCCTGTATGCATTCGATGTATCGGAAAAGCGCCTCTCAAAACTCAAGCCGCGCC
>DASVLY010000488.1:0-2551 GCA_036384635.1 Noviherbaspirillum sp.
GGCGGCCATCAGCGCCAGGATCAGGCCGAGGCCGAAGCCGATGTACGGAATGAAAATCAGAAGACCTGTGATCACGCCCACCGGCAGCGCTACGTCGAGTCCCGCCAATCCCAGCGATACCGAGTAATACACGCACAGCACCAGCATCACCAGCAGTTGTCCGCGCAAATACTGTGCGAGCAATTGGTCCACTTCGTGCGCCAGGCCCGTCGCCCGGCCGACCCAGCGGCGCGGGATCATGTTCTCGATCCGCTGCAGCAGCGCATGCCAGTCCAGTAACAGGTAAAACAATGCGACCGGCACCAGCGCCAGCGTCACCATCCAGCCCAGGAGCGCGATGCCGCCTACTCTCAGCGACGACAGCAGCATGGTCCAGATTTCATCGCCGCTGCTGCTGAAATACTGCGACAGGATTTTTTTCACGCCCGCGCCGTCCAGCCGGACCCGGATGCCCAGTTCGCGCAGCCTGGGACTGACGATTTCGTTGATTTTCGCCAGAAAATTCGGGATCTGCTCCTGCAGCAGCGGGATATCCTTTTGAATCACGGGAACGGCGATCAGCACCAGTGCCAGCAATGCCGTAAACAGCAGCAGCTCGACGATCAGCACTGCGAGCGGGCGCGGCATGGCGAGTTTCCCCCTCCTTTTGGCCGACAGCCAGTCCACTACCGGATTGAGCGCATACGCGATGATGGCTGCGGCAATGAATGGCGACAGAACGGAGCCCAGTTCTACCAGCAGCGCAACGAGCGCGATGCCGAGCGCAAGCCACAATACCGTCTGTTTTTGCTCGGAATTGAAAGAAAGTGGCATGGAAACTCTGGTTGAACTGATCGGTTTGTTAAAATAGCGTTTTTGCCGGGCTGCTCTGCCCAAACTGCCTATTTTACCGCCTCTGTCCCTATTCCTATCATGAGTTCCACTTCCAACGTCTCCCTTTCCTACCGCGACGCCGGTGTCGACATCGATGCAGGCGACGCTCTGGTCGAAGCGATCAAGCCGTTTGCCAAACGTACCATGCGTGAAGGCGTGCTGGGCGGGATCGGCGGCTTCGGCGCCTTGTTCGAGGTTAGCAAGAAATATAAAGAACCGGTGCTGGTGTCGGGCACCGACGGCGTCGGCACCAAGCTCAAGCTGGCTTTTCATCTGAACAAGCATGATACGGTCGGTATCGACCTGGTTGCCATGAGCGTCAACGACATCCTGGTACAGGGCGCGGAACCGCTGTTTTTCCTCGATTATTTCGCATGCGGCAAGCTCGATGTGGCATCCGCCACCGATGTGATCAAGGGCGTTGCCAAGGGCTGCGAGCTGGCCGGTTGCGCGCTGATCGGCGGTGAAACGGCCGAGATGCCGAGCATGTACCCGGACGGTGAATACGACCTGGCCGGCTTTGCGGTCGGTGCGGTGGAAAAATCGAAGATCATCGACGGCAGCAAGATCGTGCCGGGCGACGTGGTGCTGGGGCTGGCATCGTCGGGTGCGCATTCGAACGGCTACTCGCTGGTGCGCAAGATCATTTCGGTCGCGCAGCCTGACCTGAATGCCGATTTCCATGGCCGCCGGCTGGCCGATGTATTGCTGGAACCGACGCGCATCTATGTGAAGCCGCTCCTGGCGCTGATGGAAACGCTGGAAGTCAAGGGCATGGCTCATATCACCGGCGGCGGCCTGGTCGAGAACGTGCCGCGCGTGTTGCGCGACAATCTGGCTGCAGTGCTGCATCGCGACGCCTGGACCATGCCGCCCTTGTTCTCCTGGCTGCAGCAGCATGGCGGCGTGGCCGACGCCGAGATGCACCGCGTGTTCAATTGCGGTATCGGCATGGTGGTCATCGTTGCGAAGGAAAATGCGGAGGCGGCGATCGCGCAACTGAAGGCGGCCGGCGAAACGGTCAGCCGTATCGGCGAAATTCGCGAGCGTCAGGGCGAAGAGGCGCAGACGATCGTCGTCTGAGTTTTCGGGCTCGAATGAATGTGAAAAAGGCTGCAAGGAGTTTTCCTTGCAGCCTTTTTAGTTTCGGCTAAAGCTGATTCACCTGATGCACAGCCTTCACCGAAGTCATTGCTGTTTTTGATTGCTGCTTTGCTGCGCCAGCGTTTGCGGCTGTGCCGACTGCGGATCGGTATTGGCTACGCTGTGCGGCGCTGTGATGCGCAATGGCTGGTTGCATGTCGCGGTGGTCGACAATGCATTCGCAACGGCATCGGGTGCGGCATGCCAGAGCGGATCGGCAATGCTCTCGAACACGCGCTTCAATTGCTGCCCCCAGGTGCTGCGGATCATCTGGAAGTACTGGTTCTTCTCATCGATCGTGACGAAGCGGCTGACCGCCAGCCGGTCTTTTTCATAGACCAGCAGATCGAGCGGCAAGCCGACGGAGATGTTGGACTTCAGCGTCGAGTCCATCGAAATCAGTGCGCACTTCGCGGCCTCATCAAGCGGCGTGGAAGGCGTCAGCACGCGGTCGATAATGGGCTTGCCGTATTTCGCCTCACCGATCTGGAAGTAGGCGTTTTCGGTATGCGCTTCGATGAAATTGCCGGCCGAG
>DASVLY010000489.1:0-4064 GCA_036384635.1 Noviherbaspirillum sp.
CCACCTGAAATCCGGGAAACGCTACGACATGGTCTTGATGGATCTGCAAATGCCGCAAATGGATGGTTATGCGGTGACTGCGGCCATTCGTGCCGATCCGGCTTTTAACATGCTGCCGATCATTGCGATGACGGCCCATGCTACCGGCGCGGATAGACAGCGTTGTTTCGATGTCGGCATGAATGGGCATATCACCAAGCCGATCGAACCGAGTATATTCCTCGATATGTTGCGTAGCTGGAGCGGTCGTCAGCAGCAGGAAGAACGTGCCATAAGTATGGGGTCGGTGAATGTCGATGCCATGCCTGCATCGGCGTTGCTGCAGATTGAGGGTATTGATTGCGCATGCGGACTACGCTGGACTGGCGGCAATGTCGCGCTTTACCGCAAGCTTCTCGCCTCCTTCGTCGATAGGCAGGCCGATGTGGCGATACAAACGGCGTCCTTTCTTGCTGTTGGCGAACGCCAGGCCGCGCAACGTGCAGCACATGGCATGGCGGGTGCCGCCGCTCTGATCGGCGCTATCACGCTGGCGAAACTGGCGAACGAGGTAGAAAATGCGATTTGTCACGAAAGGGAGGACGAGGCGTTGATTCGATGCTTCACCGATACTACGGTTGCTGTTGTCACTGCAATTCGCAAAAGCCTACCTGCTGGGACACATGCATGTGCCCCATGAACGCGAAGATATTCTGATTTTGGAAGCGCTTCTGCGCAGGCCCTGAGCATTTGGTGAGGTAGTCCAATAGAACCAGCCCTTTCAGGGGTAATCGTGCTTGTCGTCAATCCATATTCATGGAGAAAAAATCTGTAGGCGGGCAACGCTGCGCTTAAAATACGGGATTCTTTTCTTTGCAACACACCATGACTCAAGACGAACAGAAACAGGCAGTCGCCCGCGCGGCGATCGAATATGTGCCGCAAGGCGAAATCATCGGCGTCGGCACCGGCTCCACCGCCAATTTTTTCATCGACGAACTTGGCAAGATCAAGGATCGGATCAAGGGGGCGGTCGCGTCGTCCGAAGCGACCGCAGCGCGCCTGAAGTCGCACGGGATCCCGGTGTTTGAGCTGAATGATGTGGAGCACCTGTCGGTGTACATCGACGGCGCCGACGAAATCACGCCGCAAGGCGCGATGATCAAGGGCGGCGGCGCAGCCTTGACGCGCGAGAAAATCGTTGCCTCGGTGGCCGACAAGTTTGTGTGTATCGCTGATGGCTCCAAGTTGGTCGATATGTTGGGCGCTTTCCCGTTGCCGGTCGAGGTGATCCCGATGGCGCAGGCGGCGGTCGCGCGCAAGCTGGCGCAACTCGGCTGCGAGGCACGGTTGCGCATGAAGGACGGCAAACCCCTGGTCACCGATAACGGCTGCCTGATTCTCGACCTGGTCGGGTTGAAGATCGCGAAACCGGCCGAGCTGGAGGCGCAGATCAATAACGTCGTCGGCGTGGTCACCGTCGGCTTGTTCGCGCAGCGCGGCGCGGATGTGGGATTGCTGGGAACGGCCGAAGGCGTGAAGAAGCTAACATTCTGATCGCAGCGTTCTAAAAAAAGCCCGTTGAAGGAATTCAACGGGCTTTTTCACAGGGAGAACAAACTATTCTTACTCCGCCGGCGGCACATACCCCGATGCAGTATCCGCGCCTTCGCCGAAAAAGTGCTTCTCCATCTGCACCGCCAGGTATTTGCGCGCGCGTGCATCCGCCAGGTTCAGCCGGTTCTCGTTGACCAGCATGGTCTGGTGCTTGAGCCAGGCTGCCCAGGCTTCCTTCGACACGTTTTCGTAAATCCGCTTGCCGAGCTCTCCCGGATACGGCGGGAAATCCAAACCTTCGGCGTCCTTGTTCAGTTTGATGCAGTGGACCGTGCGGGCCATGTTTTTGCTCCTTTGTTCAAAAGTATTCCGTTAAAGCTGTTTGATCAGCACCAGCGATTTCCGTTGCCAGTTATACATGTGTCGCCGGTCTTTAGGCAAATCATCGACCGTTGCATGCACAAAGCCGCGCTTCAAGAACCAGTGTGCGGTGCGTGTGGTCAGCACAAACAGTTTGTTGAAACCGGCGGCGCGCGCACGGTTTTCCATGTGCTTCAAAATCCGCTCGCCGTCGCCCTGGCTTTGCACTTCCGGGTTGACGGTCAGACAGGCCATTTCCGCCATCTTTTCCGCAGGGAACGGATACAGCGCCGCGCAGCCGAAGATCACCCCGTCGTGCTCGATCACCGAAAAATACTCGATTTCGCGCTCGATCAGTTCGCGTCCGCGCTTGACCAGCGTGCCGTCGGCTTCCAGCGGTTCGATCAATTTGAGGATGCCGCCGACATCTTCAATGGTGGCCTCGCGCAGCGTTTCCAGGTTTTCGGTGCTGATCATGGTGCCGATGCCGTCGTGCGTGAAGATTTCCAGCAGCGCCGAGCCATCCGTCTCGAACGGCACGATATGCACCCGCGGCACGCCGCCGCGCGACGCCTTCACGCACGCTTGCAGGTAGAACGCGGTATCGGCCGGCAGATGGGTGCCTTTGAGCATCGCATTGGCCTTTGCCGCGGTCAGCTCGCGCACTTCGCGGCCATCGGCATCGGTCATGATTGGTGTTTCACTGATGAAGATCAGTTTGTCCGCGCGCAGCGCGGTGGCTGCGGCAACCGCCACGTCCTCCATCGCCAGGTTGAACGCCTCGCCGGTAGGCGAGAAGCCCAGCGGCGACAGCAGCACCAGGCTGCCGGCGCTTAATATCGGTTGGATGGTCTCATAGGCGATTTTGCGCGCCACGCCGGTGAATTCCAGGTCGACGCCGTCGATCACGCCGATCGGCCGCGCGGTCACGAAATTGCCGGAAATGATGCGGATCGCCGAATGCGCCATCGGCGTATTCGGCAAACCCTGGCTGAACGCGGCCTCGATATCGAGGCGCAGTTCGCCAGCCGCTTCCTTCACGCATTCCATCGCCGCCGCATCGGTGATGCGCAGGCCGTTATGGTAGCGCGCAGTCAGGTTGCGCAGCGCAAGCTGTTCCTCCACCTGCGGGCGCGAGCCGTGCACGATCACGACCTTGATGCCGAGCGCATGCAATAGCGACAGATCCTGGGCCAGCACCGGCAATGCGCCAGCCATCACCAGTTCGCCGGGGAACGCGACCACGAAGGTCTTGCCGCGAAACGCATGAATGTAAGGCGCAACCGAGCGTAGCCATTGAACGAATTGAATAGAGTTGTTTTCCATGATGCTCAAGGACTTGCGTGGGCCGACAGCGCTTCGTGGCAGATGCGGAGAGTACCCGCTCCGCAATACGGCAGGCGTTGCGCAAGTCCTAAACAAAAGAATGAAATGATCAAACAGCCGCTTTTACTCGGAAGCCGGAAATTAAGACGGCATTTGCAGATGCATACTCCTTCCCCTTCAAGGGGAAGGTTGGGATGGGGATGGGTTTCGAATGCTGTGCTGAATGCTATTCAAACCCATCCCCACCCCAACCCTCCCCTTGAAGGGGAGGGAGCGTGAGGGATCTACGTCGCCTAAGTTACTGACTTCTGTGTAATTTTAGGACTTGCGCTTCGCTTGCCGTATTGCGGAGCGGGTACTCTCCACACTTCCCATGAAAAACCGACAGCATGGCGCAAGTCCTGGAGCATTATAATTCGCCCCGATATGTCTGCACCCGAACACACTCAAAAAACACTGCCCGGACGCCGCCCTGTGCAACGCGAATCCGCCGCGCCCGTTGTGCGCAATCCGCTGCCGCCAATCGGGTTCCCCGAAGAACTGCCGGTCTCGGGCAGACGCCGCGAAATCGCCGATGCGCTCCGCGCGCATCAGGTAATCATCGTCTGCGGCGAAACCGGCTCCGGCAAGACCACGCAACTGCCGAAGATCTGCCTCGAACTGGGGCGCGGGCAGGCCGGCCTGATCGGCCATACCCAGCCCCGCCGCATCGCCGCGTCGTCGACCGCCAAACGCATCGCGCAGGAACTCGGTTCGCCCTTGGGCGAACATGTCGGTTTCAAGGTGCGCTTCACCGATACGCTTTCCAAGGGCGCGTCGGTGAAGCTGATGACCGACGGCAT
>DASVLY010000490.1:0-10960 GCA_036384635.1 Noviherbaspirillum sp.
AGACTGCACGGCAACCGGTTTTCGATTATAGATCGCGTTGCAAAAATGTAGCACGAAAGAAGGCCGGGTTTTGCGGAATTGCACACGCAAGCTATAAAAGCCGCAATGCGCCGGATTCGGACTACAATCAAAAAATAACAAAGGGAGAGAAGGATGGCCTTGCACGCCACTGCATTGACGATTTCAGATTCAACAGGCGCACCTGCCATCGGGCCCCGGATGCTTTGGCCCGCGCATGCTGCGGGTTGCGGGAAATGAAGCTGCAAGTGCTTGGCTGCGCCGGCGGCATCGGCGGCCATCAACGGTTCACCACCTGCTTCCTGATCGATGACGACATCCTGCTCGATGCCGGCACCGGCATCACCAGCCTCGATGTCGACCAGCTCGCCGCAATTGATCACGTATTCATCACGCACAGCCATCTCGACCATGTGGCAGGTCTGGCGTTGCTGGTCGATGCGGTCCGGGGCAAGCGCGTCGGGCCGGTCACCGTGCATGCATCGGAAGAGGTGATCGACGCGCTCAGAAAATACTTGTTCAACTGGGTCCTGTGGCCCGATTTTGCAACCATTCCGAGTGCCGAAGATCCGGTGCTCAAATGGGCGCCGTTCAAACCCGGCGCCGCGCTCAGGATCAAGAATCGGATCATCGCTTCCCATCCGGTCAATCACATGCCGGGCGCGGTGGCTTACTTCGCGCACAACGAAAAGAACGGTTTTTTGTTTTCCGGCGACATGGGCAGTACCCCGGCGCTGTGGAAGACGCTCTTGAAACAGCCGGCCGTGAGCAAAGTGGTGGTCGACTGCTCTTTTCCGAACGCCGAATACGAACTGGCGGCCTTGTCCATGCACTTCTGTCCGCAATCCCTGCTGGAGGATATCGGCGCGATCCCGCAGTCGGTCGAATTCCTGATCTATCACCTGAAACCGGGGCAGGAAGACCTGATCATGGATGAACTCAGGACTTCCGCCGGCGGCCGGCCGTTCCGGGCGCTCAAGTGCGGGGATGCCTTCAGCTTTTGAGAGCGGCGCATCAGTGGCAGAGAGGGTCTGCCACCTGTGCGCGCGGAAGTTCATCACACCCACCAAGCGGAGGTGCCGTTGCGACGACTTTTCATCAAGTATGGTGCCCGCTGGGCGCTTGCGGCCGTGTTCATCCTGCTGGCCTGCCTGTACAGCAAGCGGGATATTCCCGCGTCGCTGGTCGACCGGCTGGAAGTGTTCGCGTATGACATGCGCATGCGCACGGAGAGCGGCGCGCTGGACCCGCGCGTGGTGATCGTCGACATCGATGAAAAGAGCATCGCCGAGATCGGCCGCTGGCCGTGGAGCCGCGATGTGGTGGCCAGACTGATCGACAAGCTTGATACGAAATATCACGTGCGCGCGGCCAGCTTCGACGTCATTTTTTCCGAGCCCGACACCAGCGCCGGCTTTGCCACGCTAACCGAGCTTGCCAGGAACGAACTGAAGGATGTGGACGGGTTTTCGCGGCGCATCCTGAAGTTGAAGCCGCTGTTCGATTACGACCAGCGCATGGCCGATGCGCTGGCTGACCGGCCCATCGTGCTCGGTTACTTCCTGTCCAACGATCCGCGTTCAGTGAAGAAAGGTCTGCTGCCGGCCCCGGCTTTTACGACAGCCGACCTTGAAGGGCAGGAGATCGATTCCACGGTATATCCATCCTATACCGGAACGCTGGAACTGCTGCAGCGTTCGGCCAAGGCCGGCGGTTTCATGAACCCCACGCCCGATTCCGACGGCGCGATCCGCCGCTACCCGCTGCTGGCGCGCTACGGCGATGGCTTTTACGAATCGCTGGCGCTGGCGACCGCACGCGTGGCGCTGGGTGCGAGCAAACTCAAGCCTGTCGTTTTCAAAGCGGAGGAAACGGGGCTTTCCGGCGAGGCGGCACGCACTTACGGGGCGCTGAAAGCGATTGGAATGAACACCAAACCGAAGCCGGTTTTCATCCATCCTGACCGCAATCTGCAGGTGCTGATCGGCTATCGCGGCGCGGGCGGGGCGACGGGCGGGCAGTATCGCTATGTGTCTGCGGCGGATGTGTTGAACGAGCGCGTGCCGGTGGAAGTCCTGGCCGACAACGTGGCGCTGGTCGGAACCACGTCGGCCGGGCTCAGGGATCTGCGCGCCTCGCCCACCAATATCGATTATCCGGGCGTGGAAATGCACGCGAATGTGGTCTCGTCCATCCTCGACGGCGAATTCAAGCAGGAACCGGATTTCAGCATCGGCATTCAACTCGCGCAGCATGTCGTCGTCGGCGTTGCGCTCGGTATGTTGCTGCCGGCGCTGACTCCGCTCCTGTCGATTGTCGTATCGGTGGCGGCGCTGGGCATTGTCGCCGGCTTCAACCTCTACCTGTTTCATTCGTTGAACTGGGTGGTGCCTGTCGCGGCGTCCCTGCTGCTGGTAACGGCGCTGTTCATCTTCAACCTTGCGTGGGGCTATCTGTTCGAATATCGCAAGAGCCGCGCAATGGTCAACCTGTTCGGCGAGTACGTTGCGCCGGAACTGGTGGCCGAGATGGCGGAGAACCCGCAGAGCTACCACATGGAAGGCGAAAGCCGCGAACTGACCGTGTTGTTTTGCGACGTGCGCGGCTTCACCACGATCTCCGAGGGTTTGACGCCGAACGCGCTGCGCGAATACATCAACCTCTACCTGACCGCGATGTCGGAAGACATTCGCGGCAACCGCGGCACGCTCGACAAGTACATCGGCGATGCAGTGATGGCATTTTGGGGGGCACCAGTCGCGCTGCCGGACCATGCGGCGCGCGCGGTCGCCACCTCGCTGCAGATGCAGGCCACCGCGAAAAAACTGAATCAGGATTTCATTGCGCGCGGCTGGCCCCCGTTGAAAATCGGCATCGGCTTGAATACCGGCGAGATGCGCGTCGGCGACATGGGCTCGAAGATCCGGCGCGCGTATACCGTGATGGGCGATGCGGTCAACCTCGGCTCGCGGCTGGAGGGCATCACCAAGGTGTATGGCGTAGGCATTACGGTCGGGGAGGCGACCCGCCGCGCTGCGCCGCAGTTCGCGTACCGGGAACTGGACCGGGTGCGGGTCAAGGGCAAGAACGAACCGGTGCCGATCTTCGAGCCGCTCGGGCTCGACGCCGGCATCGACGACAACACCCGCGGCATGCTGAAAAAATGGCATGAAGCGTTGGCACTGGTGCGCACGCAGCAATGGGATGCGGCCGAGCGCTTGTTGTGCGAACTGCATGATGCCTGGCCGGATCACGGCTTGTACAGCTTGTATCTCCAACGCATCGCGCACTACCGCACCCATGCGCCGGGCGCGGATTGGGACGGCGTGACGACGTTTGAAACCAAATAGGACTTGCCAGGGGAGGCGCAATTGGCACCCTCTATTTTCAGGATATTGCTTTATGTAAACAATTGCGGTTCAATCTGAGTATTGTATTCACCCCCGATTTCGGGACTTGCGATGAATTCATTGCCCCCCCGCCCGCTTATCTCGATCGAGTTGCTGGCTGACAGGCACAAGAAGCCGGTCGCTCTGTTGTTCGGTTCGGATGCCGGCGCTACGGCAGGGCTTGTGTCGCAGCTCGATCATCCGGAGTTCCACCGGTTGAACGGCTGCATGTCATGCCTGTTGCGGCTCGTGAATTCGCTCGGCATGGGGCTGTTGCAGCCGTTGAAAATCAGCGATGCGTTGCAGGCCGCCCGGCCCGGCAGCATCCATGCGCAGCAAGCGGCTTTCAACCTGCTGGCGATCCAGGCTTATAACTGGATGCTGGACATGGTCTGCGAGCTAACGGGAGGTGATTATGTCTGAGCACGCGATCAGTCGTTGCCTGCAACTGTGCCGCCAGGCGCGCGAAGCCGACGACACAACGCGCTTGCAGGCGTTTGGCGCGCTCGAAGCCGCACTGCAGGAGGCATGGTCAGGCCTGCATCCGCAAGCGCGGCAAGAACAACAGGCGTTGCCATCCCCGTTGCAACAGCCGTGCGAGCCGGTGATCACGATGGACCTGGCAGGCTACCTGACCGGCTGGAACGAAGGTGCCGAGCGATTGTTCGGTTACACGGCGCAAGAGGCGATCGGGCGGCATGTGTTATTCCTGTATGCGGACGGCGATCAGGAAGCCGCGGAGCTGTTCCTGGAGCAAGGCGCTTCGCTGATGGAAGTGCGGCGCCGCAAGAAATCGGGCGAGGTCTTCTGGGTCAGCCTGGCACTGTCGATGTCCTATAACGACGCCGGCAATGCAGTGGGGCTGGTTGCGCGCATGTCCGAAATCACCGATCGCCTGTCCGATGAAGACAAGTTGAGGCTGCATGCGCGCATCATCGAAGACAGCGACCAGGGTATTCTGATCACCGATGCTCATGAGCGCATCGTGTCGGTCAACAGTGCGTTTACCCGCATTACCGGCTATTCGGCGGCGGAAGCAATCGGGCAGACGACCGACCTGCTGCGCTCCGGCAAGCACAATGCCGATTTCCGTGCGCAGGTGCGCTCGGCGATGAGAGGCACCGGCCCGTGGCACGGCGAGATCATCGGCAAGCGCAAAAACGGCGAGTTGTTCCCGCAGTCGGTGTCGATCAGCGTGGTGCGCAACGATCAAGGCGAGATCACGCATGCATTCTCGATCTTCTCCGACATCAGCGTGTTCAAGGAAGCCGAGGCGCGCATGCAGCGGCTGGCCAACTACGATACGCTGACCGGCCTGCCCAATCGCTCGCTGCTCAGCCAGTTGGTCGGGCAGGCGCTCACCGTTGCGCGCCGCAACAGCGGCTATGGCGCGTTGCTGGTGATCAGCCTGCACCGGCTCACCTCGATCTACGACACCCTCGGCCCGGAAGCGGGCGATGCGCTGCTGTGCGGGATCGGCCAGCGTTTTCGCAAGGCGTTGCGTGACGACGATGTGCTGGCGCGCCTTGATGACCGTTTCGCGGTGGCGCTGCTCGATGTCCAGAAGCGCGAACATGCGGGCATCGTCGCGCAAAAGCTGCTGGAGGCGCTCGACGAGCCGTTTGTGATCGATTCCCACGACTTGCGCATTCACGCATCGATCGGCATTGCGGTGTATCCGGAAGACGCGATGGACACCGCATCGCTGCTGCGCTTTGCCGACTCGGCCAGGGTGCGGGTAGAGAAAAACGGCGAGCACGGCTATATGTTCTTCAGCCCGGAGATGAACCAGCGCGCGAAGGAACATCTGTGGTTCGAAAGCGAATTGCGGCGTGCCCTCACCAGCGATCAGTTGCAGCTCCACTATCAGCCCAAGGTCAGCCTGCGCAACGGTCGTATCGTCGGCGCCGAAGCGCTGCTTCGCTGGCGCCACCCGGAGCGCGGCATGGTGCCGCCCGGCCTATTCATCCCGGTAGCTGAAGAAACCGGGCTCATCCTGGACATCGGCGCCTGGGTGCTGGAAGAGGCGTGCCGGCAGATCCGGGCATGGGAAGAGACTGGCCTTGAGGTGCTGCCCATTGCGGTCAATCTGTCGTCGCGCCAGTTCGACCGAGCCCTGCCGCAGTTCGTGCAGGACATACTGGAACGCCACGGCGTCAGTCCGGAGCGGATCAAGCTGGAAATCACGGAAAGCCTGTTGGTGCGCGGCGCCGAGAACGTCATCCCGATCATGAACGAATTGGTGGCGATGGGGTTGGCGCTGGCGCTGGACGATTTCGGCACCGGCTATTCCAGCCTGGCCTACCTGAAGAAATTCCCGATCAGTACGCTCAAGATCGACCGTTCCTTCGTGATCGGTCTGCCGCAGGAGGAAAGCGATTGCGCGATTGCGCGCGCCATTGTCACGATGGGGCAGCAACTGCGGCAGGAAATCGTCGCCGAAGGCGTCGAAACACGCGAACAGATGGATTTTTTGCGCGGTCTTGGCTGCGATCAGTTGCAGGGCTACCTGTTCAGTCCGCCGGTGACGGCCGCCAATTTCGAACGCATGGTGCGCGACGGCCAGCGGCTTGCGGTACGAGGAGTGGACGGCGCACAGCATTCAGGGCTTGCGCAGGAATAAGTTGCACACCTTATTCCTGCGCAAGCCCTGAACGCCGACGCCGCCGGTTCCGCTTACGGTGTTCTCTTGGCGATCTCGTTGCCGATATAGCCGCCGCCGACTGCGCCGGCGATGGTCGCAAGGGTACGCCCATTGCCGCCGCCGACCTGACTGCCGAGCAGGCCGCCGACGACTGCGCCGACGCCGATGCCGACCGGGCTGTTGTGCGCGACCGGTGCAGGTTGGGCGGGGGCTGCCGGTTGCTGATATACCGGCGCGCGCGATACCGGTTCAGCCTGCGCGTAAACGGTGGATTGCGTGCGCACCGGCGTTGCATGATGCACTACACGCTTGTGCTGCACGACCCGCGACGGCGCGGTGTACTGTGCGGGCGCTGCCGCATATTGCGCGGATGTGGTCACGGGGACTGGCGCCGCAACCTGCGCAGGCACGGCGTTGTTATTCGCTGCGGTGGCCGCTACAGCGGCAGCCGGCGTTACCGATCCTTGCGAAGTCGGTAGCACACCGGTGATCGCCGCAGCACCCAGCAAGCTGACCAGCATCACCGATACGGCTGCTCCTGCGACCAGAGGGTGAATGCGATGCGACGATTGAATCATTTCCATATCTTTTCTCCGGGTGAAAATGCCTTACTGGCACAAGCATCTTAACGTGCGGGTCCGATGGAAAGAGACATGGAACATGTTTCAGAGGTAAGCGCTTGTAACCGGCTGCTTCCAGCCCTGTCACCGATTGGCGTACTTGCAGTAAATGAGCTGCTGAATGTTTCTTCAAAACACATATTCATTCATACAACAAAGTGGAGTGGCAGGTATTGCGCGTTGTCCAAATGTGTTGGATTATGAAACACTCCAGCGGCAGGGCGATCCGGCCGCCCTCGTTTCAGTCCGGGATCAGATGCAGTGGTGTGTAAATCTCATCCATAAAAGGTGCAAAACTCATGAAAATCGGTACGCGGCTTGGCTTTTCTTTTTCTCTTGTCACGCTGTTGACAGCAATCCTGACGCTTGCCTCCTGGATCGCGTTCAATGAGGTCGACGGCAAATGGAAAGGGTTCGCCGACAATACGCTGGAGAAGCAGGAATACGTGACCCAAGGGTATCTCAAACTGGGAGACGGGATTCATCACTTCAAGAATTATCTGCTGAGAGGCAAGGACTACGACAAGAAATTTGTTGCCGACATGGACGGCATCAATGCCGCCGTAGCCAACTATAAAAATGTCGGAAACCTGAGCGACCAGGAAAAGGAACTGCTGGATCAAATCTCGAAGGCGGAAGGGGCGTACCGCGCAGCCATGGCCAAGATGCAGGAAATGAAAGCCGCGGGAACCGCCATTACTGAAATCGATAGCGCAATCAATGGGGCGGACAGGGAGCTTGGTGCGGCGTTTTCCGGCTTATTGAAGATTGCCAAAGACAGTACCAGGCTTACCAGCCAATCCCTCGATACGTCGATCAGTCGCGCTGAACAAATTGGCATCTTGATCGGGTGCATTACGGCCCTCCTGGCGGCAGGATGCGCAGTGCTGGCCACACGCGCCATTACACGCCCGTTGAATGAAGCGGTGAAAATCGCGCAGACCGTCGCCGCCGGCGACCTGACCAGCCGCATCGAGGTCACATCGAAAGACGAAACCGGCCAACTGCTGCAGGCGTTGAGAGACATGAACGCAAGCCTGCAGCATATCGTCGCTCAAGTGCGCACGGGCAGCGATGCCATCGTGACCGCTTCCAGCCAGATCGCCAGCGGCAACCTCGATCTCTCCTCCCGCACCGAACAGCAAGCCGGTTCATTGGAAGAAACCGCATCGTCGATGGAAGAACTGACGTCTACCGTCAAACAGAACGGAGACAATGCGCGCCAGGCCAACCAATTGGCCCTGTCGGCATCGGACGTGGCTTCCAAGGGGGGCAAAGTCGTATCGCAAGTGGTCGAGACAATGGGTTCGATCAATGAGTCCGCCAAAAAAATCGTCGATATCATCGGCGTCATCGATGGCATCGCCTTCCAGACCAATATTCTGGCGCTCAATGCGGCGGTGGAAGCCGCGCGCGCCGGCGAGCAGGGAAGGGGATTCGCGGTGGTCGCGACCGAAGTGCGTAACCTGGCGCAGCGTTCGGCCAGCGCGGCCAAAGAGATCAAGGCGCTGATCGGCGATTCGGTGGAGAAGGTCGAAACCGGCAGCAAATTGGTCAGCCAGGCCGGCACAACGATGGAGGAAATCGTCTCCAGCGTCAAACGGGTAACGGACATCATGGGGGAGATCGCTTCTGCCAGCGGAGAGCAGGAAGCCGGCATCGGACAGATCAACCAGGCCATCACCGAGATGGACAACGTGACGCAGCAGAATGCCGCGCTGGTGGAAGAATCCGCCGCCGCTGCCGCCTCGCTGCAAGAGCAGGCTGCCAGCCTGGCCAAGGTGGTCAGCATGTTCAAGCTCGATGCGATGCTTGCGGCCACTGTAACGCCGGCAGCAAAACAGCAACGTGCAATGCCGGCCCGGACCGCCCTCAAGCCTTCTGCAGGAAAAACGAATCCCGTCAGAATCGGCGCAGACAGCAACGCAGGCGTCAAAAAAGTTCAGAACGCGGCATTGACCACGAGTGCGGAATGGGAGGAGTTTTAGGGCGGTTTGCTGGTCAGACCAGTGTAGAGGGCAATCCCGCCCCTACACTGGTAGCATGGGAAACTGGATAGTTCCAAAGCAAATGCGCCGTCATTGGTGCTTTATTGGCGGCTTGCTAAAAATCACATGAATGATGCATGCGCGGGCGATTCGGCTGCCTCAACGCGTCATGGCGCGCCGCAACGTCAAACTGAGCGCATCGACAATGGCCACCAGCAGCAGTGTCGCGAGAATCACCGTGGCCGCTTGCCGCATGTGGAACAGGGAAAGGTGGTATTTCAGCATCTGTCCGAGTCCGCCCGCGCCAACCACGCCGAGAATCGCTGCGGCGCGGATATTGTTCTCCCATCGGTACAAGACGTAGGACATCATTTGCGGCATCGTCTGCGGCAGCGTCGCATAGAAAAACGCAGCAAGTGCGTGCACGCCGTTGATGCGCAGCGAAGCCTCGGGCAGAGGAGTGCAGTTTTCCAGCGCGTCGGCAAACAGGCGGCCGAGCACGCCGGTGGTGTGAACCGCCAGCGCCAGCGTTCCGGCGAACGGTCCCAGGCCGGCTGCGATCAGGAGGATCGATGCCCATACCAGTTCCGGGACTGAACGCAATACATTGAGGATCAGGCGGGTGGCCGCGCGCGCGACACTGCCGCAACGGCCGGCGGCGGCAAGCGCGAGCGCAAGGCCTGCCAGCGCGGCAATGCCGGTGCCAAGCGCCGACATCGACAAGGTTTCGGCAGCGGCTGACAGGGTCTTTTTCAGGAACGCGGGCGAGAGGTCGGGCGGCGCAAATCCCCGCAGGAACTCGACGGCGGTTTTCGCCGCGTCGGACGTGAAGAAGGCTTGCCATTGCAGCGGCAGCGTTGCGAAGCTGGCGGCCACCAGCGCCAACAGTGCAAGCAGCAGGAATGTGGAAAGCCGCAGCGGCAGCCATGCCGGACGAGGATTCATGCAAACTCCCGCCGCAGCAGTGTGCTGACGCCGTCGGCGCAAGCGACCAGGATGACGAAGACGATCAGCATGCTGGCCACTTCTCCGCCGGCCAGCATCTTCATCGATTCATCCATCCTCTGGCCGAGTCCGCCGGCGCCGACGAAACCCATGACGACCGAGCCGCGAATCGCGCATTCCCAGCGATACGCGGTGTAGGACAGCAGTTCCGACGCCGCTTCCGGCAGCGCGCCGTAGAGCAGCGCGGCCAGGCGGCTGCTGCCGTTTTTCAGCAGCGTGTCGCAGGCATGCGCGTCCGACGATTCGAGGATTTCCGCATACACCTTGCCCAGCATGCCGCAATAGGTGAGCGCGATGGCGAGCACGCCCGCGGTCGGACCGAGGCCGACGATGCGCACGAATAACAGCGCCCACACCAGTTCCGGCACGCTGCGCAACAACACCAGCAGCCAGCGCACGCTTTGCCGCACCACGCGCCCGAACGGCCGGATGCGGCCGGTGCCCAGGCGCGAAACCGACAGGCGTTCGGTGGTCAACAGTGTCAGCGGTATCGCCCCCAGCAATGCAAGCGTCATGCCGGCGGTCGCCATGGCCACCGTTTGCCAGGTCGCTTCCACCGCCATTTGCAGGAATTCGGGCGAGTGCGCCGGCGGCACGAAGCTGGCGAGGAAGCGCCCGGTTGCGGCCAGGCTTTGCCCGTCGAGCAGAATCCACGGCTTGAATTCGCTCCAGACAAGCAGCGGCCAGAGCAGTGCGATGCCGGCGATGAACGCGGTGAGGCGGCCGTGCCAGGCGGGATCGGGAGGGATGGTGCGCGGCTGCGTCATCACGTTCTTCAGACGCAGCGTTGGATATTGCGGAGGACGGCGGTATCCGCCGCAGGCGCTGTCGGCACGTCGTTGTCGTCCGCATCCCGATACAGCGCGGCGATCATCGCGTCGCTGACCGCTTCACGCGGCGCATCGAACATCACGCGCCCGTCGCGCAGGCCGACGATGCGCGCAAAGTGCGCCCGTGCGAGTTCGACCTGATGCAGGCTGCAGACCAGTGTCGCGCCGCGCGAGGCGGCTTCCTGCTGCAAGACGGACAAGGTCTGCAGCGCCAGCGCCGGATCGAGCGCCGATAACGGTTCGTCGGCAAGAAACGCTTGCGCGGACGACACCAGAAGGCGCGCGATGCTGCAGCGTTGCCGCTCGCCGCCGGACAGGCGGTCGACCCGTTCATACAATTTGTCTTGCAGCTTGAAGCGTGCCAGCGCATCGAACGCCGCTTGCGGGTCGGCCGGGCGAACCAGCGAGGACAGTGCCTGCCACAGGCTCCAGTGTGGCAGCCGTCCGGCGAGAACGGCGGTCACCA
>DASVLY010000491.1:0-6455 GCA_036384635.1 Noviherbaspirillum sp.
CCGCGAGAAGGCCACTTCCAACGTGTGCACGGCACAGGTGCTGCTGGCCAATATCGCCAGCATGTATGCGGTCTATCATGGCCCGCAAGGACTGAAAACGATTGCACAGCGCGTACACAGGCTGACCGCAACGCTTGCAGCAGGCTTGCGCAAGCTCGATTGCGAGATTCGCACTTCCGCATTCTTCGACACCATCGTCGTGCGCACAGGCGAAAGCACGCAACAGATGCACGAGGCGGCGCGCAAGCAGGCGATCAACCTGCGCGTCGTCGATGCGAACACGGTCGGCATTTCGCTCGACGAGACGACCACCTCCGCCGATGTCGAAGCCCTGTGGACGGTCTTCGCAGACGGCAAGCCGGCCCCGTCATTTACCGTCTGCGAGGCCGATGCCGCCGAGCGCATCCCGGCATCGCTCAACCGCACCAGTGAGTTCCTCACGCATCCGGTATTCAACACCCATCACTCCGAAACCGAACTGTTGCGCTACCTGCGCAAGCTGTCGGACAAGGATCTTGCGCTCGACCGCACGATGATCCCGCTCGGTTCCTGCACGATGAAGCTGAATGCGACGACGGAAATGATTCCGGTCACCTGGAAGGAATTCGGCAATGTCCATCCGTTCGCGCCGCTGGAGCAGGTGCAGGGCTATCAGCAACTGATTACCGAGCTGGAGCAGATGCTGGTCGCCTGCACCGGCTACGACGCGGTGTCGCTGCAGCCGAATGCCGGCTCGCAGGGCGAGTACGCGGGTCTCTTGGCGATCCGCGCGTATCACAAGAGCCGAGGCGAAGGCCATCGCAATATCTGCCTGATCCCCAGCTCCGCGCACGGCACCAACCCGGCGACCGCGCACATGGCGGGCATGCAGGTGGTGGTCGTGCAGTGCGACGAACGAGGAAACGTGGATGTTGCCGACCTGAAGGCCAAGGCCGAAAAGCATGCGAACGATCTGGCTGCGATCATGATCACCTATCCGTCGACGCACGGTGTGTTCGAGGAAGCGGTCGGCGAGATCTGCGACATCGTGCATGCGCATGGCGGCCAGGTATATATCGATGGCGCCAACATGAATGCGATGGTCGGCCTGTGCGCGCCGGGCAAGTTCGGCGGCGACGTGTCGCACCTGAACCTGCACAAGACCTTCTGCATTCCGCACGGCGGCGGCGGTCCCGGCGTCGGCCCGATCGGCGTGAAGTCGCATCTGGCGCCTTTCCTGCCGGGACACCGCATGCTGGAAAACCACAGCGCGCCGGTGTGCGCAGCGCCGTGGGGCAGCGCCAGCATCCTGCCGATCAGTTGGACCTATATCAAGTTGATGGGACGCCAGGGCCTGAAAGAGGCAAGCCAGGTGGCGATTCTCAACGCGAATTACATCGCCAAGCGCCTGGCGCCGCACTATCCCATCCTGTATGCAGGCGAGGGCGGGCTGGTGGCGCACGAATGCATCGTCGATCTGCGCCCGCTGAAGGACACCGGCATCACCGTCGACGACGTTGCGAAGCGCCTGATGGATTTCGGCTTCCATGCGCCCACCATGTCGTTCCCGGTACCGGGAACGCTGATGATCGAGCCGACCGAGAGCGAATCGAAGGAGGAACTCGACCGTTTCTGCGACGCGATGATCGCGATCCGCGAAGAGATCCGTGCCGTCGAGCAGGGCGCTTGCAAGGCGGAGGAAAGCCCGCTGCGCCATGCCCCGCATACCGCGATGGACATCGCTGGCGAATGGAATCGTCCTTACTCGCGCGAGCAGGCGGTGTTCCCGGTCAAATCGCTGCGTGACGGCAAATACTGGCCGCCAGTCGGGCGCGTCGACAACGTGTACGGCGACCGCAATGTGGTCTGCTCGTGTCCGCCAGTGTCCGCGTACGAGTAGGACTTACGCCACGTCGAAGTTTTTTCGTGGCAAATGAGGGAATACCTGCTTTCTTGCGGCGGGAAGAGAGGCGTAAGTCCTAAGGGCCTGCGCAGGAATAAGTTGCACAATTTTGCTGTCCATAGCCGGCGCGCTGCTGCGTTGCACGCCGCTTGCAGTGCTCGCACTGCGGCGCGTCGTACGCCTTGCATCGCATCCGGCTATGGCCGCCAAATTGCACAACTTATTCCTGCGCAGGCCCTAAAATGCAACGAAATGACGGGGGGGGGCATGAGTGTTTCTTATTTGAGGATTTACGCTTCTCTTTTCGTCGCAAGAGAAACGGTATCTCCTCATGGGACACGGAGAAACTCTTGTCTTGCGTAAATCCTATGGCGATCAGTGTTTTTGAATTGTTCAAAATCGGCATCGGACCTTCGAGTTCCCATACCGTAGGTCCGATGCGGGCGGCGCTGCGTTTCGTGACCGGATTGCAGGAGGCGGGGCTGCTGGCCCAGACCGAGATGGTCAAGGCAGAGCTGTACGGCTCCCTGGGTGCAACCGGCAAGGGCCACGGCAGCGACAAGGCGGTGCTGCTCGGCCTGCAGGGCGATGCGCCCGATCTGGTCGATATCGATACCATCGCGGACACCTTGGCCGCGATCCGGCATGAAGGCCGTATCAACCTGCTTGGGCAAAAGAAGATTGCATTCGTCGAGAGCGAACATCTGCTGCTCTACAAGCGGCAGTCGCTGCCTTATCACCCGAACGGAATGCGCTTCACCGCGTATGATGCCGCCGGCACGGAGATTCGCAGCAAGGTGTACTACTCGGTGGGCGGCGGCTTCGTCGTCAATGAAGACGCCGCCGGCATCGACCGCATCGTGCCGGATGCCACCGTGTTGCCTTATCCGTTCAAAAGCGCGGCGGACATGCTCGCGTTGTGCAGGCAGCATGGATTGGCGATCAGCCAGTTGATGTTCGAGAACGAGAAGGCATGGCGCAGCGAACAGGATACCCGTGCCGGTTTGCTGAAGATCTGGCTGGTGATGCAGGAGTGCGTCAAGCGCGGCTGCGAGAAGGAAGGTACGCTGCCTGGCGGCCTGCAGGTGCAGCGCCGTGCGGCTGAGCTGTATCGCAAATTGTCGAGCCAGCCGGAAGTGAGCCTGCGCGACCCGCTGACCACGCTGGACTGGGTGAACCTGTATGCGCTGGCGGTCAATGAAGAGAATGCGGCCGGCGGGCGCGTGGTGACTGCGCCGACCAACGGCGCGGCCGGCATCATTCCCGCGGTACTGCATTACTACCACCGCTTCGTGCCGGGAGCGAACGACGACGGCGTAGTTCGCTTTCTGCTGACGGCGGCCGCGATCGGCATCCTGTACAAGGAAAATGCATCGATCTCCGGTGCCGAGGTCGGCTGCCAGGGCGAAGTCGGCGTCGCCTGTTCGATGGCTGCCGGTGCGCTGGCCGAAGTCATGGGCGGCACGCCGGAGCAGGTGGAGAACGCTGCCGAGATCGGCATGGAACACAACCTGGGGCTCACCTGCGATCCCGTCGGCGGGCTGGTGCAGGTGCCATGCATCGAGCGCAACGCGATGGGATCGGTCAAGGCGATCAACGCCGCACGCATGGCGTTGCGCGGCAACGGCCATCATTTCGTATCGCTCGACAAGGTGATCAAAACCATGCGCGCAACCGGCGCCGACATGAAAACGAAGTACAAGGAGACCGCGCGCGGAGGGCTTGCGGTCAATGTGATCGAATGCTGAAAACAGAGGAAAAACGATTTATGGAAAACACTACGCAAGTTCTGGCCCGGACCCCGCTGTACGACCTGCATGTCGAACTCGGCGCCCGCATGGTGCCGTTCGCCGGATACGAAATGCCGGTGCAGTATCCGACCGGCGTGCTCAAGGAGCACAACCATACGCGCACGCAGGCCGGCTTGTTCGACGTGTCGCACATGGGGCAGGTGCGCTTGTCCGGGCAGGACGCGGCTGCTGCTCTGGAGACGCTGGTGCCTGTCGATATCGTCGATCTTCCGCTCAACATGCAACGCTATGCGATGTTCACCAACGAGCAGGGCGGCATCCTGGACGATCTGATGGTGTCGAACGGCGGCGACCACTTGTTCGTCGTGGTCAATGCGGCCTGCAAGCAGCAGGATGTTGCGCATCTGCGCAAGCATATCGCGGACCGCTGCAGTATCGAGGAACTCGGCGACCGCGCACTGCTGGCGCTGCAAGGGCCTGCGGCGGGCGCCGTGATGGCCCGGTTGGCGCCGCAGACCGCAAAGATGATTTTCATGCAGACCACGCGGCTTACGCTGGCTGGCGTCGAATGCTTCGTCAGCCGCTCCGGCTACACCGGCGAAGATGGTTTTGAAATCTCCGTTCCCGGAGACAAGGCGGAAGAACTGGCGCGCCTGTTGCTGACGCAGCCGGAAGTCGCACCGATCGGCCTCGGCGCGCGCGACTCGCTGCGGCTGGAAGCGGGACTGTGCCTGTATGGTCACGACATGGACGAAACGACCTCGCCGGTCGAGGCCAGCCTCTCATGGGCGTTGTCGAAGGCGCGACGCCGCGACGGCGCGCGTCCGGGCGGGTATCTGGGCGCGGACGCGATCATGCACCAGTTGGCCGAAGGCGTTGCACGCAAGCGTGTCGGCTTGCTGGTCAAGGATCGCATGCCGGTGCGTGAGGGCGCGGAACTGGTCGATCCCGAAGGCAACGTGATCGGAAAGGTCACCAGCGGCGGCTTCGGTCCGACCTTGGGCAGCCCGGTCGCGATGGGCTACGTCGATATGGCGCATGCGAACATTGGTGCGGCACTGCAGGCGATCGTGCGCGGCAAGCCGGTGTCGGTGGAAGTGGCGAAGACGCCGTTCGTTCCGCAGCGTTACTATCGCGGCTGAAAGTATCCGATGAGCGACCCGAAATCCGATAAGCCGCATGCGGTGCATGCCGGCGAAAAGCTGCGCGGCGCCGAAAAGATGGCACGCATTCCGATCAAGATCGTGCCGACCGAACCGTCGCAGTATCTGCGCAAGCCGAAGTGGATACGCGCCGAATTCACCGGCACGCGCGAGGTGCAGCGTCTGAAATCCATCCTGCGCGAAAACAAGCTGCACACGGTATGCGAAGAAGCGAATTGCCCGAACCTCGGCGAGTGCTTCAAGAGCGGTACCGCGACTTTCATGATCATGGGCGACATCTGCACCAGGCGCTGTCCGTTCTGCGATGTCGGCCACGGTCGCCCCAATCCGCTCGATCCAGACGAGCCGAAAAACATGGCCGAAACGATCAAGGCAATGGGTTTGAAATACGTAGTGATCACCTCGGTCGACCGCGATGACCTGCGCGACGGCGGAGCGGCGCATTTCGTTGCCTGCATCGAAGAGACGCGCCGCCTGAATCCCGGCATCTCGATTGAAATCCTGACACCGGATTTCCGTGGCCGCATGGATGTCGCGCTGCAGATACTGGAGCATGCGCCGCCCGACGTGTTCAATCACAACCTGGAAACAATCCCGCGGCTATACAGGCAAGCGCGCCCCGGTGCGGACTATGCGCATTCGCTCGATCTGCTGTTGCGCTTCAAGCAGCAGCATCCGAATGTGCCGACCAAGTCCGGTCTGATGCTCGGCCTTGGCGAAACGATGGAGGAAGTCGAAGCGGCGATGCGCGACATGCGCGAGCATCGCATTGAGATGCTGACGCTGGGCCAATACTTGCAGCCGAGCGCACATCACCTGCCGGTGCAGCGCTATGTGACGCCGGAAGAGTTCGATGCACTGCGTGTCACCGGAGAGAAGATGGGTTTTTCTCATGTCGCGTCCGGCCCGATGGTGCGTTCCTCATATCATGCGGATTTGCAAGCCAGGGGTGAGTTCTGACGAGCACTTTGCACACTCGAGCGCCGTGTCAATAAAAAACATGAGTAGGCGTATGGCTGTCTTGGTCAGTCACGTCAGTCGCACGGGCACGCTGTTGCCTCCGCGCCGGAATTTGCATGCAATCGAATAAGTAAAGCTTACGATGCAACGGTAAGTCTTACGCTTTTCTTTTTCGCATGGTTTCCTGCGGGTTCTAAAGCATGTCAACTGCGCAGTGAAAGTTCGTAGTTCCGCGCGCTTGCCGGCTTCGCGGCATGCGGCTTGCTATTGCCCTCGTGTAGGCATCGCACTACAGAACGAATAGCGGCGGCATCGGAGTGCTCATCACCATCCCGGTGATGGTGCAGAAATTTGTGATGCTGTTCAAGATGGAATCATGACAAAGGAGGTTATCGTGAAGCGCATTATCGTTACCGTTGTGAGCAGCGTCTTTTATCTGTGTGCCGGCATGGCATCGGCTCAGGTTGCAGGCAAGATACCGTTGGGTGTCAATGTGACACAAATGGAGACCATCGTTACCGGGTGGAGCGCCAAAAAACATTTGCTCGACAAGAATGTCGTCAACGACCAGAATCAAAAAATCGGCACGATCAACGACATTATCGTCACGCCGAACAATTCGGTTTCATTTGCGATTATTGGCACCGGAGGATTTCTCGGTATCGCTAAACATGATGTCGCGATTCCTATGGGGCAGCT
>DASVLY010000492.1:0-3188 GCA_036384635.1 Noviherbaspirillum sp.
CGACACGTACCTGGGCATAGGCACTATTGAACGAAATCAAACGCATACCGGAGATTCACTGCGCCGAACGGCAGATTGTCCGTGCGGGCGATATCATTCAACGACCTCACCTTGTCCCAACGGAGCCTGCCATGAAAGCAATTTTCCCGTCGGCCAGATCGTTCGCAACAAATCTTTCCTTGGCGGCCTTGATCGCATTAACCGGCTGCGCCGCAATGCAAGAACAGCAGCAGGTGTAACGAATGCCGGCGCAAGCGGCATGACTGCATGAGCGAAACGCAAGATCTCCAACGTGGATCTGCCGCAATCGAGTCGGGCCTGTCCAGGCAGGAAGCGACGAGACGGTTACAGCGGGATGGATACAACGAGCTTCCGCAACGCCACAAGCATACGGTCCTGAACACTGCGGCGAGCCTCGCGCTGGAACCGATGTTCCTGCTGCTGCTGGCAGCGGGGACGATCTACCTGCTCGTGGGCGATCTGTCCGATGCGCTGTTATTGCTCGGCTTCGTCGTCGTTTCGATGGCGATTACCGTCTTGCAAGAGCGCAAGACCGAGCGCGTGCTGGAAAACCTGAAGCATCTTTCCAGCCCGCGGGCCCTGGTGATCCGCGATGGCGAACCGGTGCGCATACCGGGCCGCGAGGTCGTTCCGGGCGATCTCCTGGTACTGGAGGAAGGCGACAGGGTCGCGGCGGACGGCAGTCTGATCGAAAGCCACGACTTGTTAATCGACGAATCGCTGTTGACCGGGGAATCCATCGCGGTCGAAAAGGCCGTTCCGGCACGCGGCTCCCCGGGAGACCCGTCCTTGCAGCAAGTCTATTCGGGCTCCCTGGTCGTGCGCGGCGGCGGACTGGCAGAGGTCAGCGCCACCGGCTCGCGCACCGAGCTTGGCAAGATCGGCAAATCCCTGCAGACGGTGACGCCGGAGCAAAGCCCCCTGCAGAAGGAAATCAGACGCCTGACAAAGCGCTTTGCCTTGTTCGGCGCGGCCATCTCGGTCCTGGTCTTCTTTCTGTACACTGGATTGCGAGGCAACTGGTTAAGCGGACTGCTGACCGGCACAGCGTTGGCCATGTCCATACTTCCGGAAGAATTTACGGTGATATTTACCGTGTTCATGGCGCTTGGCGCCTGGCGTATTGCAAAAAAACAGGTGCTCACGCGCCACACGCCGGTCATCGAGGCGCTCGGGGCCGCTACCGTCTTGTGCGTGGACAAGACAGGCACGTTGACGCAAAACCGGATGTCCGTGCGCGCGGTGATCGTCGATCATGATTGCTTCGCAACCGATGCAATGCATCGGGAGCCGGTCCCGGAAAGCGTCCTGGAAGTCTTGAAGCACGCGGTGCTGGCGAGCGAAGTCCTGCCTTTCGATCCGATGGAGAAAGCCTTGCACCGTGCCCTGGAATCCATCGCACCCGGCGTCAATGCCGGGCTCGGGCATGCCGTATTGATTCATGACTATCCGCTCACCAGCGATCTGCTGGCAATGACGCATGCATGGCATTTCCCGGGCGACCCCGCCTATGCGGTTGCGACCAAAGGCGCTCCCGAGACCATCGGCCGCTTATGCAAGCTGGATGCCGCGCAACTTGCCGACATGCTTGAACAGGCCGAACGGCTCGCCGCTCAGGGCATGCGGGTCATGGCAGTAGCAAAAGCACGGCGCCACGGCGATGATTGGCCGCAACAGCCCGATGGTTTTTCATTCAATTGGCTTGGACTGATCGGCCTGGCGGACCCGCTTCGCGCCGAAGTGCCCGGCGCGATCGCAGAGTGCCAGGATGCCGGCATACGGGTGGTCATGATTACGGGCGATTATCCGGTAACGGCACAGGCAATCGCGCGCGAGGCGGGTCTGCCGTCGGACAGCGTTGTCACCGGGGCGGAGCTGGATGCAGCCGGCGAGGCGGCAATACGCGCGGCTGTTCGCAATACGCATGTCTTCGCACGGGTTCGTCCGCATCACAAACTCCGGCTGGTGGCCGCCTTCAAAGCCGAGGGGCATGTTGTCGCAATGACGGGGGATGGCGTCAACGATGCGCCTGCATTGAAAGCAGCCCACATCGGAATAAGCATGGGTGAGCGCGGTACGGATGTCGCGCGCGAGGCTTCCTCGCTGGTATTGCTCAATGACGATTTCACTTCGATCGTCCATGCAATCCGGCTAGGGCGGCGCATCTATAACAATCTGCGCAAGGCGCTGACTTATGTCGTCGCGGTGCATTTGCCGATCGCCGGAATGGTAATGTTTCCGCTCTTTTTTGCCATGCCGTATGCATTCGCGCCAGTTCACATTGCCTTCCTGGAAATGATCATCAATCCGGCATGCGCGCTCATTTACGAACCGGAAGCAGCGGATCGCGATCTCATGAAGACGCCGCCCCGCCCTGCAGCCGAGCGGCTGTTCGGGGCGAAAAACGTGGCGTTCGCCGTGCTGCTCGGCTTCGGCTCGTTCGTTGCCGTCGCAGCGGTCTTCTACTTCGGCCTGGCTGCCGGGCTGAACGAAGGCCAGGCCCGTGCATTGGGATTTACATCCATTGTGCTTGGCAACCTGTCGCTGATCGTGTCGACACGGTCCATGTACCTTGGCCTGCCTGCCCTGATCCGAATTCCAAACCATGCGCAATGGTGGATTCTGGGCGGCGCAGTCATCGCGCTTGCGGCCGTGCTCGGCGTGCCGGCTTTGCAGGCAATCTTCCACTTTTCGCCAGTGCAACCGAAGTACTTGCTTGCCGTTGCGCTCGCCTGCATGGCAACGCTGGTGTGGTTTGAAGCCATCAAGCGTGCTTTCTGGATTCGATTGCGGCATTCGGCGATGCGTATCGGCAATACATGAAGCAATCGGCATGCCTGTTACGCTTGCAAGTGTTCCTTAACCGGCTCTCTTGAAATGGGTTCCAGGCTCATGCCTCGTTCGGAACAATCCCCCTCTGCAACCGCAAACCCGATATTCGTGGCGCGCGGCCTGACCAAGGTCTACCAGATGGGCGAGGTGCAGGTGCAAGCCTTGCGCGGCGTGGACCTGGATCTGTACGCCGGCGAGTTCGTCGTACTGCTGGGGCCGTCCGGGAGCGGCAAGTCGACCCTGCTCAATATACTGGGCGGACTCGATACGCCGACCAGCGGATCGGTGCATTATGCCGGCCACGACCTGAGCTTGGACGACGATGCTTCGATGAC
>DASVLY010000493.1:0-11013 GCA_036384635.1 Noviherbaspirillum sp.
ACTGCTAGAGCGGATTGACGGTCAGTTCAAGGGTTGCGTGAGGTCAAGGGCAGGTGAGTGCAAGACGCGGTGCGCCGCTCAGGCTGGGTGCCTGAGCAAGCGGCGTAACGCCGCGGTGCGCCCGAAGCGGGGCAGCGCAACCCTTGAACTGACCGTCAATCTACTCTAAAGCGTCAAGTACGAGGCTTTTTCTTGTGAACTTTCGTATGCCCTTTGGATTTCACCAGAATGATGCCGTCGCGTCCCGTTTTCGCTTTGCGCGCCACACGATGAGAGGGTGCCTTCGCCGCGAACAGCGGCTGACCGGTCAGGTAGCGCTGTACATTTTCCGCATCCATCATGCGCGCGGTACTTTCCTTCGCATTCAGCAACACCACGATCACATGCTTGCCAGCAGCTTGCATGCGCATGATCAGGCAGCGCCCCGCTTCCTGGGTAAAGCCGGTCTTCGACAACAGGATGTCCCAACCCTGGCGTCCGACCAGCCGGTTGGTGTTGTGATACTCCAGTTGCCGTCCATTGATGTCGATCAGATCACCACTGTTGGTAGTGATGCTGCTGATTTCCGGGTAAGAGGAGGCGGCGGATGCCATCTTCAGCAAGTCGGCGGCGCTGGAACGGTTATGTGGAGACAACCCTGTCGGTTCTTCAATCACGGTGTCATGCATGCCGAGCGTTTGCAGCTTTGCCTGGACAGCAGCGACGAAAGCCGCATTGCCGCCAGGATAGGTGCGTGCGAGCGCGGCAGCGGCACGATTATCGGAAGACATCAGCGCCAGTTGCAACACCGTACTGCGCGGCATCACTGCGCCGACCGGTACACGGGAAGAGCTGTGCTTTAGCGTATCGACATCGCTTTCTTCGATGCTGATGCGTTCATTCATGTCCTGCTTCGCATCCAGCACGACCATTGCGGTCATCAGCTTGGTCAGCGATGCGATCGGCACTACCGCATACGGATCTTTTTCGAGCAGAATCTTGCCCGATTCTTCCTCAAACACTAGCGCGTGACGGGAGCTGAACGGCAATGCGAAAGCGGAAGCGGCTACCATACCCAAGAGCAGCGCCAATAGGTTTTTTTTAAACATACCGGGAGGAAATCAAAGAGTTGTTCTGCGGCATTAATCATAACGTGTTAATGCCGATCAACGTTGCTCTATGTCCACCCGATGACAAAAAAAATTTAAATTACCAATGCTTCCAAGCTAAACAAAATCTATTGATACAACGTATCGGTGGCGCTTTTATCGCCGCTCCCCTGTAGACGATTGCAGCCGATCGGGCAAGTCCCATGCGGCAGGGCCGGCATGATGCTTTGTGCCCGAACAATGGCGCTTGCCGCGCCCTCTGCGGGCGATGAACTTTTCACAACGCTTCGATTCAACACCCACAGTACGGGAGTCGGTTGCGGCGTTCCGATGCAGCTTGCTCCGAAGTGTGAAATCGCATTTCACATCGTTCTGGTGCAGCGCTTGCCTGCATTGAAAGGGAGCGGAGAATGAAACGGCCGGAAATGAGTACAACCATATCGCTGCGAGGAAACACTGCGGCAGCCAAGCCGCACATGATGGGCGACGGCGCATCGATTTCCTGTTATTGCAACGAAGTTCCAACCTTCGTCGAACCTGAACTGATACGGCTGTACGGCAGTGCCTTTTCCACACTCGAACACTTCCGCGCATACGGCGGACTGGAACAAGCCAGCACCTATGTCGCACGCAACGGCACCGGTCAGCTCGTCAGCGTGCTGCTGTTTCGCATCGAGAACCGGACTGTGCGGGTGCTCAACGAACTGATACGCATCGGCCAGGAGGAGGTCGCGCAATTTGCCGGCTACATTTTCGCCACCTTCGAACAGGTCCGCGTCATCAGCTTTAACGCTGTCGAGTTGGAGATCGGGCGTCTTCCGTTCGTTTGCCAGCGCTTCAACTGCAGCGAAGACATCGCACTGGCGCTGCCGCCGACGCCGGAAGCGTATCTGGCGCAGTTGGGCAAGGCGACACGCAAGAATATCAAGCATCACCTGAGCCGATTGAGGCGGCAGTTCCCGACGCTGCGTTTCGAGGCACGCTGCAACGAGGAGATTGATGCAAGCAGGCTGCGCGACATCGCTGCGCACAACCATGCGCGCATGACGAAAAAACATAAAACTTCCTACCTGGATGATGAAGAATCGACGCGCCTTTTGCGCCTCGTCAGGTCATCCGGACTGGTCACGGCGCTGACGATAGATGGACGGGTATGCGCCGGCGCGATCTGCTCCCTCGTGGGCGACAATTATTTTTCGTATGTGAATGCGCACGATCCTTCGTACGACACATACCGGCTCGGCACGCTGTGCTGCTACCTGACCATCTGCGAATGCATCGTGCGCGGCGGCCGCGAGTTTCACCTGTTATGGGGGCGCGATCTCTACAAGTACACGCTGGCCGGTACGCAACGCAATCTCGATCACTTCGACATCTATCGTTCGCCCGCCGCCTGTTTGCCGGCCACAGGCAGAATGCTGCAAAACGCCGCGAGGAGCGCCATGCGCCAGACCAGGTTCTGGCTGCTCGATCCACAGCGGCAGAACCGCCACCCGCTGTTGCGGCGTACGCTCGGCATCTTGCGGCGCATCGCTCTCCGCACGTCCGGCGCTTCATGACGCCATCTCGTTTCAGATGATCAGGAAGGTTAGGATTTTCCATGCTCAGGCTCGCCATCGTATCCAACGAACTACCGCCCTACCGTGTGCCCTTCTTCCAGCATCTGGGGCAGGCGCACGGTGTAGTCCTGCACGTCATTTTCTGCACCAAGCGCGAACCCAACCGGCAGTGGCAATTGCCACCGCTGGAATTCGAGCACACCTTCCTCGATGAGCGTTTCGTCACGCTCAACGGGCGGTACATCCACTACAACACCGGCGTTATCGGGAAGCTGCGGCAATTCTGTCCGCACGTCATTATCACCGGGGGGTTCAACCCGACGCATCTGTACGCATTCGCCTATGCGCTATGGAAAAGGATCCCGCATGTGACAATGACCGACGGCACCTATGCATCCGAACAGTCGTTGAGCCAATTACACAAGGCGGTGCGCCGCTTCGTGTACAACCGGACCAGTGTCTTCGTTGCTGCCAGCATGGGCGGTCAGCGCCTGTATGAAAGCTACGGCATTCCGGCCGAGCGCTGCTTCAGGTCTTGCCTGTGCGTCGACAACAGCGCATTCTCCCCCCTTGCAAGCAAGGACGAGAAACACTTCGACTTCCTGTTCTGCGGACGGATGGAAACGGTCAAGAATCCATTCTTCGCGCTCAACGTCGCGCAGGAAACCGCGCGCCGGCTGCAGCGCAAGATGCGCATCCTGTTTGTCGGCGCTGGCAGCGAGGAAGACAAGTTGCGCCTTGCCGCGTTGCGCCGTTCCGAATTCATCGAAGCCGAATTCAACGGCTTTGCCGCTCATCATGAATTGCCGTCGCTGTACCGCTCGGCGAGCATCTTCCTGTTTCCCACGTTGTGGGACCCGTGGGGCGTGGTCGCGAATGAAGCCTGCGCCGCCGGCCTGCCGGTGCTGGTGACGCCGGATGCCGGAGTTGCCGGCGAACTGGTGCGCGATGGCGAAAACGGATTCATCTGCGACCTGAACGTGAACCAGTGGGCAAGCCGGGCAGCTTTGCTACTGAACCATCCCGATGTATGGGAAAAATTTTCCATGCGCAGTTTGTGGCTGGTGAAGGAATACAGCTATGAAAACGCCGTCAACGGCATTCTGAGGGCTTGTCAGAGTGCGTTATTGCCGATGGAGGAAAGCAAGATCTGCGGGCCGGGTTGATTATGCAATGCGTGACAGGATCGCACGCTTGCAAAGCGACTGCACCGTCTCCGGATTCATGCCTGCTTCGCCATCCACTGTAATCGCATGCACGATCTCTTCCTCCGACAAGGGTTCGTGGTTACGCAACTGGTTCTCCAGTACGTCGATGCCGGCATCCGACGCATCCTGCCCCAGTTGCGCGCGCAGGGCAACGCGCGAACGCATGGTTGCCTCGCTTGTGCGCAGATCGAAAATAAAAAACGGCACGGCCAGTTCGCCTCCCAGGTTTAAGAATTCGCGGCGTTGCCCCTGTTTCAGAAATGCTGCGTCAACCACTACCGGCATGCCCGCCGCAATCAGCATCCGCGCCAGCGCCAGCAGGCGCCTGTAAGTGCGTTGCGTCGCCTGCGGTAAATATAATTCCGGATCGCTTGCGCCATGCAACCGCTTGCGCTCGACATCCGAACGCAACTGCACCGCGCCCATGCATTCGACCACCTGCCGCGCCAATACCGACTTTCCGCTGCCCGAAAAACCGTGCGTGATCATGAGCGCAACCGGCTGCGCCTTGACGCTTTTTGCTGCAAACCAGAGATAACGCAGCCCCTCGCGTTCATGCATGCGCGCCTTGGACGGCTTCATGCCGGGCTGCCGCATGCGCAGGAACGCGACCTTGCTGCGCACCAGCGCTCGCTGCACGATGTAGTAGCGCAGCACGCGCGCGCCTTCGTAATCGCCGCCGGTTTCCAGATAGCGGTTCAGGCAGCGCGCTGCAAGGTCGTGCCGGCCCTGGAATTGCAGGTCCATGCAGACGAAGGCGATGTCGTTGATGACGTCGATCCAGCGCAGGCTGTCGTTGAATTCGATGCAGTCGAACGCCATTACCTTGCCGTCGATCGTCAGGATATTCCCGCTATGCAGATCGCCATGGCATTCCCTCACCCTGCCTCGGCGCTTGCGTTCGGCGAACACCGGTTCGAGGCTGGCCTGCTGCTCCGATGTCCAGCGCCGCACATCGCTCTCCCACTGCGCCGCCCTGCCTCGCACCACGCCAGCGATCTGCGTATGATTGTCCTGTGCAATCCGCTGCAGCACCGCCGGCTCCCCCCACGCAGTACTTGCAGGTGCGACTGCCACAGCCAGATGAAAATGCGCGACTTCATCCGCCAGCATGTCGATTTCCTCGCTCGAAAGAAGCTTGTGCGCAAGCCGGTACGTCCACAGCGCCTCCTGTGCGAATGCACGCATCTTGACGCAGTACTCCATCGGTGTGCCGGCTCCCTCAAGCAAGGGTTGGCGAATGCTGCCTCTCACGGCGAGCACACCGAGATAAATATCCGGCGCCAGCCGCTTGTTCAGGCGCAGTTCTTCCTCGCAGTAGCGACGGCGCGCATCCAGCCTGGAAAAATCGAGGAAGTCGAAGCGCACCGCCTTCTTGAATTTATACGCATAGCCGCCGGCAACCAGCACCCAGGAGATATGCGTTTCGAACAGTGCGGCTTTGCCATGCCGATTCCTGAGCGAAGCGGCCAGTGCATCGATCAATTCCCTCTGTTGCCCGATATCGTCCGATTCATTCATGCTTTTTTCCATGATGTGCGAATACCCGTTTCACCGCTTCGACCCATGCAAGTACCGCAATCGTTCCTTGCAGGGACAGGCACAGCATGCCGATCCGGCGGCGAGAACGGATCAAATGGAACTGTTTGTTCACGGATGCCACCCATTCACCTAACAAAATGTTTATTTTATGGTAATGAAAACACCCCCCTGTCCACAGGCCACTGAAGTTAACGCATTGGGCCTCGACATCTGGATGAATATCTCCGAAAAGGCCATGCAATCCGGCGAGAAAGAGGCAGAGAAAAGCGGCCCTCCCTTAGCCCTGGAGGAAAAAGGACGTGCAGCCGCACGCGCTATGGCGAACCTGTACAGCGTCAGCAAGGAACTCCGGGGCTGGGCGCTGCAAGCCCGCAATGCTTATAAGGATGCCGGGATGGCGGCAACCGGCAATGCCATTAAAAACTTTGCTGACTTAGACAATGCAAGCTTCAGGGAACGGATTAGTCGCCTGTTCAGTGAAAACCAGCATATTCGCGTGGATTTTTCCATGCTCTCCCCGAATCAGGGGCGAATCGTTCTGGAAGAGTTGTCCAAGGACACTATCAGCCATTTCCGCCATGTAGATATGAACATGTCCGGCTCCGACATCAGCATGCAGGAAGTGATCGATGTGCTGGGTCATCTAAGTTCCCATCACCCTGCTCTTCACATCGGCCTGAATTTAAAGAGAAAAAGAATTAACGTTGAAGAAGCCAAGGCTCTCGCCGGCGTACTGCCACATTCCAAGGTGACCGCACTGAATTTGTCTGACAACAACTTTGGCAAGGAGGGTACCAAGGCCATCGCCGCGGCACTCCTGCCGTCCATTACCCATCTGGATTTGAGTGGAAATGAGCTTGGCGATGAGGGTATCAAGGCCATCGCCGCGGCACTTCCGGAGTCCATTACCTATCTGAATTTGTACATGAACAAGATTGGTGTGGAGGGTGCCGTGGCCCTCGCAACGGCACTTCCGAAGTCCATGGTCCATCTGGATTTGAGCATGAACGGGATTGGCAATGCGGGAGCCAAAGCCATTGCCAAGGCTGTTGAACTTGAAGTATCCCAACTGGCCTACCTGGATTTAAGCAACGACAACATTAGCGAGGCGGAAGACATTGCTGCTGCACTTCAAGCGCCCGACAACCAATTGACCGACCTGAATTTGGCAGAAAACAGCCTTGGCACCGATGGTGCCGCCGCCCTCGCCGCTGCACTTCCTCACTCCAAACTAAGCAAACTGAACTTAAGGGACAACAACATTGGCAATTTGGGCATTGCTGCTCTTGCCGCTGCACTTCCCTATTCCAAACTGACCGATCTGGATGTGAGCACAAACGGCATTGACAAGGAGAGAGCTGCAAACATCGCCGCTGCGCTTCGACATTCCAAACAACTGGTCAACCTGAATTTGGCAGAAAACAATCTTGGTTCCAATGGCGCCGCTGCCCTCGCCGCTGCACTTCCACACTCCAACCTGGCCAGACTGGATTTGTGTTTCAACTGCATTAATGATGAGGGTGCCGAAGCTTTCGCCAATGCACTTCTACATCCACCGCCCAACCTGACAGAACTGCTTCTAGATGATGAGGATATCAGCGATGATGGCGCTGTAGCTATTGCCAATATAATTCCTGCCTCTCCACTGACCCGCCTGCGTTTGTCCGGTGGACAAATGAGTAGTGGGAGTGCCATTGCCATCGCCAATTCACTTCCCGGGTCCAAGCTGATCAAACTGGAACTGATCGACACCACAATTGGCGATGATGGCGCCATAGCCATCGCCAATGCACTTCAAAAGCAAGAATGCAAAGTAAACGAACTGATTTTATGTGGCAACAGGATTGGTGATAAGGGTGCCCAAGCCATTGCCGATGCACTTCCCGAATCCACATTAACCAGACTGGATTTAAGCGCGAACAAGATTGGCAGACGGGGAATCAGGGCTATTGCCAATACCATTGCGCGGTCCAAGGTAAGTCTGCTGAATGTAACGGATAACGGTATTGATCGTGTCTTCGGCGAGGCTCTCGCCGAAGCGCTGAAAAACGAACCCGGCATTGGAAACAGAGTTCTTGTGCACGCCGTCAACGAACATCTGGCCTTTGCGGACGAAAATGAAATAATTGTTTTTGCCCTGTAACCACCCGACTCGTCTCATCAGAGCGAATCATGCCACTGCAAGTCGCATGCGACAGCAATCCGCTCTATTCCGCGATCCGCACTCTCGTTCGCGCTCCTATGCCTGAACCAATGGCCGGCAATGCGCCTCTTCAGCTGCGCCCAGTTTGAAGACGCTGACCAGTTGTATCTGGTTGCCAGCCTGGCACTGCAGTGATTCCGCCGCTGCGGCCGCTTCTTCAACGACTGCGGCATTTTGCTGAGTCGCAGTGTCGATTTCGGCGATCGCTTGGTTGATTTGCTCGATGCCGGCAATCTGTTCCTGGCTTGCGGCGGAAATTTCGCCCATGATGCCGGTCACGCGCTTGATGCTGGCGACGACCTCCTTCATCGTGGTGCCGGCCTGCTCTACCAGTTGGTTGCCGACACCGATCTGCTCTACCGAGTCAGCGATCAGCGCCTTGATTTCCTTTGACGCAGCCGCCGAACGTTGCGCAAGAGTCCTGACTTCCGCCGCAACCACCGCGAACCCGCGGCCCTGCTCGCCAGCGCGCGACGCCTCCACTGCAGCATTCAATGCCAGAATATTGGTCTGGAACGCGATGGCGTCGATAACGCCGATGATATCGACGATCTTTTGCGACGATGCATGAATGGAAGCCATCGTCGCAACCACTTGCTGCACTACCGATCCGGTACGGGTGGCGACTTCCGATGCCGATGCCGCCAGTTGATCCGCCTGACGCGCATTGTCGGTATTTTGCCTGACCGTGCTCGTCAGTTCCTCCATTGAAGAGGCGGTTTCTTCCAATGCGCTGGCTTGTTGTTCGGTACGCGCGGAAAACTCATTGCTGCCGGACGCAATCTGGCTGGATGCGGCCGCAATCGTTTCCGCACCGTCGCGCACTTGGCTGACGATTTTCTGGAGGCTGTTGTTCATTTCCTTCAGCGCCTGCAGCAATTGTCCGATTTCGTTATCCGAATCCGCCTCGATATGGCCGGTAAGATCGCCCGCAGCGACCGTCCTTGCCAATCTGACCGCTTGCGCCATCGGGCGCGTGATGCTCCGTATCAGAATGATGGCCAGTACGCCGGCGAGAATGACCGCAATCACTCCGCCGCCGATCAGAATGCTGCCGGTCAGCTCTTGCAACGCGGCGGCTTCCTTCGAGCGTTGCGCCAGCAATGCCGCTTCCGTTTCGTTGATCTCGTTCACCATCGCGCGCATCTCATTCATCAGGCGCTCCCCCCTGCCTGCCTGTTCGAACTGCACCAGCGAGTCCATCTGGATCACTCCGCCATTGACGCCGCGCCGCATTTTCAGCACCGGATCTATCGCCACCTTCAACCACTGCTGCTCCTTTTCGAGCAGCTTCTGCAGGCGTGCCTGCTGTTGCGGATTGCCGGACGTAAGCGATTTCGCTTTCTCCATGCGGTCAATAAAGGATTTTTTGCCGGTTTGCAGCGGTTCCAGGAAGGTATCCTGCCCGGTCAACGCATAACCGCGTTCGCCGGTCTGTATGGCCGCCAGGCTTTCAAGCATGGCTTGCGTTTCTTTCGCCGCTTCCCAGGAACATGTGTTCAAGTCATGCGCTTGCGCAAAGCGTGCGAAATTTGTATACGCGACGGCCACCAGCGCGACAAGAATCAGCATGATCGCCCCCAACCCGAGATAGAGTTTCGTACGGATTTTAAGATGTGCGAAATTCATGTCTGATTCAGAAGGTGTTATGAATTAGTTCATGGTACACGTTCGGACGAGAAGGGATGAAGTGCAAGGCGCTCCGCTCAGAAAACCACCTGCCCACAGTCCATCACACACTCATTACTTGCTTGCTCCCGGCGCGCGTATCGAACGCAGGAAAGCGATCACATCGGCAATCTGTTCATCGGTGAGTTCTCGCTCCCAGGCCGGCATGAATTCTGAACGCCCCAGCATCTTGCCGCCGCGCCGGATAATCAGGTTCTTGTACGCGTCGTTCTTGTCGCTCAAGACCAGGTTCGCCGGCCTGGGGTTGTACAGCTTCGCTGCGCGCCCGTTGCCGTCGGCCTTGACGCCATGGCATAACTCGCAGTAATGATGGAACACGATGGAGCCGCGATAGGCCGACGCTTCGGGGGAGTCCTTTTTCGGGTAGTCCGGCGACACCACGGGAGGCTGCTTGCTGTCCATCGCAAACGATGAGGCTCCGGCCAGCAACGCGACGAGCGCCACCAGTGTCTTTTTCATTTTTTAACCTCGACATCCATTTTCATATTGGGATGAATCGCGCATTCAATCTCGACCGTCCCGGGTTTGTCGAACGTGACTTTTTTCGACTGGCCTTGCGGGTAAGAGCCGAGGTCGAAGGTCTTGGTATCCGACAACGAGAAAATGTTGTGCATAAACGGATCTTCATTCTTGAAGCTCACCGAGTCCCCGACTTTTACCGTCAGCGATGTCTGGCTGAATTTCTTATCTTTCTGCAGAACTTCAAAATCCTTCGCGTGGGCGGCGACGGTCATGGTTGCGCCGGCAACAATAAGCAGGGTGCTGATGTAAATCTTGTGCATGGCTCTTCCTGAAAAATTATGCATGTCGGTTGCACAACAACCATACGATCCAGCCGTCAGTCGCAGCGCTACGGCTTGTCCGGGAAAGCGCCGCCGTGCCAGGTACGCTGGCTCGGGCGTGATTTCACTTGGCCATATCGCGGACGGACCGCTGGATCGGTATACCTAGCCTTCCCTAGTTAGCGGGCAGCTTCGGCAGGGTTACGGGCGCAGGCGGGGTGGTCAACGCCTGCATGAAGGCCACGATTGCATCCTTTTCCTCGCTCGTCAGAGCAAGCGGCTTGATGTTGGGGGAAAGCTCCTTCTTGCTGAGGCCGCCCCTGGCATAGTGATCGACCACCTCGTGCAGTGTCTTGGCCGAACCATCGTGGAAATATGGCGCGGTCAGTGCAATGTCGCGTAGCGTCGGCGTCTTGAACGCCCCCTTCATCGATGCAATAGGCTTGATCGCGTAGCGTCCCATATCCGGGTTTTCCTTGTTATAGGATGCCAGGCCAATATTATGGAAGCCGTTGTCGGTGAAATTCGGCGCCTGATGGCAAGCAATGCAATTACCTTTGTTAGGGTCGCTGAACAGCCGGAAGCCGATGATTTGTTGCTTGGTCATCGCTTTCGCATCGCCGCGCAGCCAGTGGTCGAACGGCGAGTTGTTGGAAACGACCGTGCGCTCGAATGAGGCAATCGCTTTCGATGCTGTCTTGCCGTTGACCGCCTCGCCCGGATACGCCTTCTCGAACATTGCCTTGTAGGTCGGGTCGGCATCCAGCCACTTGAACAGCGCAGGCAGGTTCTTCGCCATTTCGTCCGCCGACTCCAGCGGTCCCATTGCCTGATCTTCCAGCGACGCCTTGCGGCCATCCCACATCATGATCGTGTTGTACGCGCTATTGACGACCGTCGGAGATGCGCGGCCCAGGATCTTGCTCTTGTTGCCTTTCGCTG
>DASVLY010000494.1:0-5382 GCA_036384635.1 Noviherbaspirillum sp.
ACACATAATCGACAATGAGCGCAGCGCCGGAGATCAAGCCGGCATGTGGCCCGATCAGCGTGGTCGCAATCCGGTACCCGCCCCCTCCGGTCGGGAACAATTCGATCACCTGATTGTAGGCGAGCGAAATGATAAAGACGGTAACTGCCGTAGCAATCGCCAGATAAAGGCCGAAATGTCCGTGTCCGCCGAGCGCTTTGAATGCCTCCTCCGGACCGTAGGCCGACGAAGACAGGCCGTCGGCACCGAGGCCGACCCACGCCAGAAACGCAACCAGCGCCAAGGAATGACGGGTTTCGCTTTTCATCGGATCGAGTGCTTTGCCCAGGACGAGCTCGCGAATTTTAGCTGTCTTCATTCTTTCTACGCACGTGCGCAAGATTTAATCGAAGTAGGCGATGATACGCCTTTCGATTCCCGGGTGACAACGCCATTATGGCTATGTTGCTCGATCGTCCCAAATCAGCCATAATAACGGCTTGTGTGTCGCCGAGATGGCGGAACAGGTAGACGAACGGGACTCAAAATCCCGCGGTGGTGACACCGTGCCGGTTCGATTCCGGCTCTCGGCACCAAAGAAACAAAATGGACGATAATGAATGCGCACCTTTTCAGGTGCGTTTTTCATTTATAGAGCCCATGCCCATATCCCTCGATAACCTGCTCGTCATCGGCATTTCTTCCCGCGCACTGTTCGACTTGGAAGCGGAAGAAACCATTTTTCGCACACAAGGTCTGGAAGCCTATCGGCAACACCAGCTCGACAATGAAAACGAGATTCTGAAGCTCGGCGCTGGCGCCGCACTGGTGCGCGCCTTGCTCAAATTGAACGTGTTGACGCACAACCGGCGCTTCGTCGAAGTCGTGATCATGTCGCGCAATTCGTCCGAAACCTCTCTGCGCATCTTCAATTCAATCAAACACTACAACCTCGACATCACGCGCGCGGTACTGTCCGGCGGTGCGCCGCTGACGCCTTATCTGCAGGCGTTCAATGTCAGTCTGTTCCTGTCGCTGCATGAAGACGACGTGCAGGCGGCGATCAATTCCGGCGTGGCAGCCGCCCTGCTTTACCAGAAACCGGAAAACACGTTTGAAGAACTGGACCATATCCGCATCGCGTTCGACGGTGACGCCGTGATTTTTTCGGACGAATCGGAACGGATTTTCCAGACGCATGGCATCGAGGCATTCGAGAATCATGAGCGCGAAAATGCACTAAGGCCCCTGCCCGAAGGCCCCTTCGCGCGGCTGCTGAAAGCGCTGTCCTATATCCAGAACAATCTGAAGTCGTCCGACGGCAGGTCCACACCGATACGTACCGCACTCGTCACCGCGCGCTCGTCGCCGGCACATGAACGCGTGATCCGCACGCTGCGCGCGTGGAATGTCGCGATCGACGAAACCTTTTTCATGGGCGGCGTCGCCAAATCGGATGTGCTGGCAGCGTTCAAGCCGCATATCTTTTTCGACGACCAGCCGGGTCATTGCGATCGCGCAGCGCCACTGGTGCAGACCGGGCGCGTGCCGGTGAAGAACATTCTTCCTCACGGCGATAGCGGCACTCTCTGACCCGGCACATGCGCCGCACTCAATTCAAAAAAGATATTACTCATTCAAAAATCTCTTTTTTAGTGCATTGAACGCGACAAGCCAGCCCAAACAGACAGGCATGTAACTATCTTTCAAGCAACAAATTTATTCAAAGCGGTAAAATGAAAAGCTCGTGCAGGATTGCACGCATCCATCCTTTCTCATGAGTGTTCAGATACCGCCGTTACAGCAGTTGAACCGCACTTTCATCGGAAGTGTGTTGTTCATTGACATCGTCGGTTATTCGAGGCGAACGGTGCCGGATCAGCTCGAAATGAAGGAGCTGTTCAATTCCATCGTTGCACATGCAGTGCAAAACGTCGCGCCGAGCGACCGCATCATGGTCGATACCGGCGACGGAGCCGGCATTGCCTTCCTTGGCGACCCGGAAGATGCGCTCTTTACTGCGCTGTCGATCAGGGATGCGATTCACACCGACAAGATCAAGATCGGCGATCCCGGATTCGCGCGTATGGGAATCAACCTCGGCCCGTTGAAACTGGTGCGAGACATCAACGGCCACACCAACATGATTGGGGACGGCGTCAACGACGCGCAGCGCGTGATGAGTTTTGCCGATCCCGGACAGGTCATGGTGTCGCGCTCCTACTACGACATCATCTCGCGCTTTTCGCGTGATTACGCGCAGTTGTTCAATTACGAAGGCACACGGCACGACAAGCACGTGCGCGAGCATGAGGTATATCGCTTCGGCCCTGCCGTCGATAACGAAGGACTGACCGAAAAGCTGCGTGATCGCTCGCGTGCGCGCCAAGTAGTGGAACCGGCGGCCGCGCACCACTCGCAGCTGGGCGCGTGGATGACGCGTTCGGCTGCAGCAACTGCAGCGAAAAATGCGGCAATGCCGCGCACGGTTTTGATTGCAGCCGCGGTCGGTGCAGCCACTGTGGCTGGCGCGGCATGGTTCTGGTCCAGCGCGTTTGGACAAAAGCCCGGCGCGAACACACCTGCAGCCACGCCTGCGCCGCAAGCTGCCGACTCGGCCAAGCGCATTGATACGGTGAAGCCCGCCGTCGTCAAACCATCGCCGGAACCGGCACCTATATCATCGGCATCCTCATCGATACCAGCCCAACTGGCGTTGGCCGCGCCCATAGCATCGGCAGCATCGTCAACGCTGCTCGAGAAGAACAAACCGGCATCGGCCCAATCGTCTGCCAAAAGCTCCGCCCCCGCAGCCAAACCGGGCATTGTCAAACTGGCGATCCAGCCTTGGGCGGAAATCTATGTCGACGGCAGCAAACGCGGCATCAGTCCGCCGCTGAAGTCGCTTGAACTGGCACCGGGCAAGCACAAGATCGAGGTGCGCAACGGCCAGTTCATGCCCTACAAGGAAACAGTTGAAGTCAAAAGCGGTGGCGAGGCAACCGTGCGCTATGTATTCTGAAGAGGAATGTTCCCCATGCTACGCATCACACTCCCCGCTTTCGTGCTCGCCACCATGCTGGCGGGCTGCGCACAAGTTGCGCCGCAGTCGGACCGCAGCCGGCCGCAACTGTCGTATTCGGAAGCGCAAGCGCGCTACCAACAAGGGCTGACAAATTACCGCGCCAATCGCTTCGAACCGGCGCTGGAGGATCTTACTGTAGCGCTTGCGAGCGGCCAACTGAGGTCAACCGATGCGACCGATGCACGCAAGCACATCGCATTCATCCATTGCAGTAACGGCCGTGAACTGCAATGCCGTGAACAGTTCCAGGCAATCCTGAAGGCCAACCCGGAGTTCAACCTCCCGCCTGGTGAGGCAAATAATACAGCGTGGGGGCCAGTATGGCGCTCGATCAAAGGCGCAACAGAGGAGCAGCGCGCTGTCACGCAAGCTTCCAGCATGCTGGCCAGCCCTTCGCAGCAGAAGCTGGCCGAAGGCATCAGGGACTATGAGGCAGGCCGCTACAAGGAAGCGATCAATGCACTGCAAGCAGCGCTCAAGGGAGGGCTGCCGGCGCACGTCGACGAAATTCGCGCACACAAGTATTCCGCATTCGCGTACTGCCTTACCAAACGCGTACAGCAATGCCGTGCCGAGTTCAAACAGATTTTTACGCTCAATCCAGCGTTTGAATTATTGCCGTCCGAAGTCGGCCATCCGGCATGGGCCTCGGTTTATCGCAGCGTGAAAGCCGCAGCAACCCCAAGAACCGCCAAAGCAAAGAAATAGCGCAGCGTTCATCCAGATAAAAAAGCCGTTCCCCCTTCCGAAGGAACGGCTTTTTTGTCATTGCTGCAATCAGACCATCAACGTTCGGCCACTGCATCCATCACGCATAGCGCCGTCATGTTCACGATACGGCGTACCGTCGCCGAGGGCGTGAGGATATGGACGGGTTTGCTGCAGCCCAGCAGCACCGGACCGATTGCAATACCGTTGCCGGCAGCAGTCTTCAGCAGGTTGTACGAAATATTGGCAGCGTCGATGTTCGGCAGCACCAGTAGATTGGCATCGCGCTTCAAAGATGAATCCGGCATCATCGATTTCAGCAGCCCCGGATCGAGTGCGGCATCGCCGTGCATCTCGCCGTCGACTTCCAAGTCGGGCGCCTTTTCCTGGAGAATCGCCAGCGCTGCGCGCATCTTCTTCGCCGACTCGCTATTGCTGCTGCCGAAGTTTGAATGTGACAGCAACGCCACGCGCGGGCACACGCCGAAGCGGCGCATTTCCTCGGCCGCCATCATCGTGATTTCCGCCAGTTGTTCCGCAGTCGGGTTTTCGTTCACGTGGGTGTCGACCAGCACGATCTGACGATCCGGCAGGATCAGCGCATTCATGGCCGCATAGACGTTGACGCCTTCACGCTTGCCGAGCACCTGATCGACATAATGCAGATGCAAAGCTGTCGTGCCGAAGGTGCCGCAGATCATGCCGTCGGCATTGCCCTTGTGAATCATCATTGCACCGATCAGCGTGTGGCGGCGGCGCATTTCCAGCTTGGCGTACTGCTCGGTGACGCCCTTGCGGCGCGTCATCGCCAGGTATGCCTGCCAGTATTCGCGGTAACGCTCGTCGTATTCCGGGTTGATGATTTCGAAGTCGACGTCCGGGCGCAGGCGCAGTCCGAATTTCTCGATACGCTTGGCCAGCACCGCAGGCCGGCCTACCAGAATGGGCTTGGCCAGGTTTTCATCGACCACCACCTGCACCGCGCGCAGTACGCGCTCTTCCTCGCCTTCGGCAAACACGATGCGCTTCTTGCCGGCCGGCGCCTTCTTCGCGATCTGGAAGATCGGCTTCATGAAGGTGCCGCTACGGTAGACGAACTGCTGCAGACTGGCGATATAGGCCTGCATGTCCTGGATCGGGCGCGACGCAACGCCTGAGGTTTCGGCGGCGCGCGCCACCGCCGGCGCGATCTTCATCATCAGACGCGGATCGAACGGCTTCGGGATCACGTACTCGGGACCAAACGACAGATTGCTGATGCCATAGGCGGACGCGACGATGTCGGGCTGTTCGGCTTGCGCCAGTTCGGCGATCGCATGCACTGCCGCGATTTCCATCTCGCGCGTGATGGTGGTCGCACCGGAATCAAGTGCGCCACGGAAGATGTACGGGAAGCAGAGGACGTTGTTGACCTGGTTCGGATAGTCGGAGCGGCCGGTTGCGACCACCGCGTCATCGCGCACCGCCTTCACATCTTCCGGCAGGATTTCCGGTGTCGGGTTGGCCAGCGCGAGGATCAGCGGCTTGGCATTCATCTGCCTGACCATGTCAGGCTTCAGCACGCCGCCTGCAGACAGGCCGAGGAAAATGTCGGCGCCCGGAATTACCTC
>DASVLY010000495.1:0-6214 GCA_036384635.1 Noviherbaspirillum sp.
CTCCGCAGCCTGGGTTGGGAAATTCTGCGCATCTGGTCAACTGACTGGTGGGTGGATCCGAGCGGAACCTTGGAACGTATATGCAAGCAGTTGGATGAGCATTTGACAGTCAGCCGCGCAAAGCGTGCCGTCGAGGCAGCAAGGATTGCTGCCGAGGCGGCTGCCTGTGAAACCATCGAGAAGGCGATGGCTGAGGTGACAATCGAACGCGAGTCGTCACTAAGTCGCGTCAAAGACGATAATGTCGAGCCAAACCAGATGCGTTTCGAAAGCGATCGTGAATCGGAGGAGGCTTATGCTCGGCAGGTGAGCGTCCCCAATGCCGGCGAGCGTCCGTTGAAGCGACTGTATGTTGAGTGCGATCTGGCAGGGTCGGTTGATGTCCGCGACCCCGATGCTTTCTTCGACAAGTCCTATGACGAGCGGCTGAAGGCAATGATTGCATACGTCGTGGCAGAAGAGGGTCCTGTACTCGATCTCGTGTTGGCGCGGCGCATCTCGCGTGCGCACGGCTGGCAACGAACCGGTAGCCGTATCCAGGTGCGAATAGAAGCACTCGCACGCAATCTCTACAAGACCACCGAAGAGGACGTGGGTACGTTCTACTGGCCTGAATCGATGGCTCCAGGCAGTGCAGTGGAATTCCGCTCCCCTGGGCCAGACGCACAACGCTCAATGGATGAAATTTGCATGGAGGAACTCGTTACCTTGGCCGCCAGTGTTGTGGACCCGGCCGCTACCGACGACGATAACTTGGTGGCGATGGCGCGTGAGCTAGGCGTTTTGCGACTTAGAGCGTCCAGTCGAGGCAGGTTGGAGGAGGCGGTGCGGAGGTTCCGCAGGACGACGGACTGATTGAGAGCATCCTTGTGTTGCTATAAAGCAGAGTACAAGGCACGTCTAGACCTGGAGAGATCAGCATGTACGGATATCATGCGTATTCGGGGCGGCGAGATGCGGTTCATTTCGAGATTGCCGTTCTCAAATTACGAATGTCCGTTATGCCAAACCTCGGCTTTCCGCAACGGGTCGTATCCTGACATCGGTTCAAAAACTTGAATGTCCGCAACCAGTCTTTTGCAGTCTGTTGGAATCGACAGCAATGCAGCGGGTGCTGCCGGTCACTCGGTAACCGCCAATTTTTAAGCCTCTGTCAAAAATGAAAAGCATCAGTATCAAAACGCTTAAACAATATTTGATCCAACGGACAAAAGAAGAATTAATCGACGAGATTGCCGATCTCTTTTCCAGGTTCGATATGGTTAAAGACTATTACCAGGAAAAATCAGGCGTAGAAGATGGTGGAAAAATTCTTGAGAAATACAAATCTCAAATTACACACGAGTTCTTTCCTGCTCGAGGGTTTGGCAAGGCAAGATTATCTGTTGCCAGAAAGGCTGTCATCGATTTCAGGAAAGTATCGAAATCGAAAACGGAATTGGCTGATTTGATGCTTCGCTATGTCGAAATGGGTGTCAGATTTACCAATGAATGCAGAATTTCGAAAAAACACTGATCCTCCTGACGAGGCTGTCGCAGAAACATGAAAGGTCAGCCGTCAACACGAACCTGCCGTCCTTCCACAAACGAAGCAAACACCCGCAACACCGAAGAGGACTGTTCAGCCGGTCTTGCTTTTTCCAAAAGCGCAGCGGCAGCAGCACTGCCGGCATTCGATTTTTCGGAAAGATGTTGAATATATCCAGCCATCACCTCAGGGCTGAATTCAGGGTGGAATTGAACACCCCAGGCCGATTCGCCTACCCGGAAAGCATGATGCGGTTCGAAGTCATTGCCGGCGAGGAGAACCGCTCCGGGCGGCAAGCGCATCACGCTTTGCCGATGTACGGCTTGCGCCGGGAACTCGTCGGGAAAGTCTGCAAATAAAGCGTCATCGTGTGCGGAAGGGGAAAGACGAACCGAGACGGTTCCAATCTCGATTCCCAGAGAGTGATATCCGACTTCACCGCCCAGCGCATGGGCAAGCAGTTGATGCCCGTAGCAGATACCGAGAATCGGAACATTTTCCGGGACGGCAGTCCGCAGCCATCGCGCCAGATCCTCGCTCCACGGCGCGCGATCGGTGACCATGGAGCCCGATCCGGTAATGATCGCGCCTCCGACATCCGCAATGCCCGGTAGCGGGTCTCCGCAGCGAGGATCGATGATCTCGATAGAGTCTTGCATCGGCCCGATCCCGTCAATAATCCAATGCTCGAAATCTCCCGACTCACGGGGAAGGCTGCCGACGGCGTCTCCGACCTTGAAGATGATCAATGGCTTCATGCCTGAGGCGATTCGCTACGGAATCGATATAAGTAAGTTTGTGAGTGTCGTATGACTGTTTCGCGTCTGCATTGGCTGAACATCTTGCGAACATGTCGAGTCTGACTTTGCATGGTACATGAGTTTGAAAAGTGTTCATCATGCAAATTGCCTCCCTGCCTCCCTGCCGATATTCCTGGTCAGCATGCTGATATGCGGCATGCTTGGCGCCGCTCTTTATCGTGCCGCCCATGGCGATCCTGTTCATGGCTACCGTCCAGGAAAGGAAAATTCTTTGCGGTGTCTCAATCGATAGTCTCTCTTCCTCGAAAAGTATGATTTTTTCAATAGACTATGGTGTTAGGACGATTCTCTAACCTTGTCACGCGCAGCCGTGTCGATCAGAAGGAGGCTCAAATGGGATTGATGGACATCCTGAACCAGTTCGCCGGCAGCGGCAAAGTCAACGATCAACACTTCGATCAAGTGGCGCAGAGCGTGCCGAGCAACGTTTTGGCTAATGGTTTGGCCGGAGCGTTCCGGGCAAATGAAACGCCGCCCATGGGCGAGATGGTGAGGCAGTTATTTGGCAATTCGAATGCGCAGCAACAGGCAGGCATGCTGAATCAAATCCTTGCGGCACTGGGCCCCGCAACAGCAGCAAGCCTTGCGGGCGGAGTGCTTGGCCGCGTGATGAGTCCGGGCAGCAGCCAGATCACCCCTGACCAGGCATCGCAGTTGTCGCCGCAGCAGGTCCAGGAAGTGGTTGAGCAGGCGCACCAGACGAATCCCGGCATCGTGGATGAACTGGCCAGCTTCTACGCGCAGCACTCCGGTTTGATAAAGACGCTCGGCGGCGTCGCGCTTGCGGTTACGATGGCGAAGATGAAGGACCACTTCAGTCAATCATGATCTGCGAACGCAAGAGTACGCGCAATCGCTTCCTGACATTAACGAACAAACCTTAAAGGAATGCAATGAGTATATTCAGCAATATCCTGTCCAAGCTCGGCTTTGGTGAAGCTCACAAGGAAGCGGGCGCTGAAGCTGCGCCCGCACCTGCTCCCGCAACTGAGACTCCGCCCACTCCGCAAGCTCAGTCCCCCGTCCCGTCTGCTCCAGCGGCAATCAGCACTGTCGATGTCGTAGCCAAACTGGATGAATTGGCTCGCTCGCATGCGGAAAAGCTTAATTGGAAAGTATCTATTGTGGATCTGATGAAACTGCTCGGCCTCGATAGCAGCCTTGCAGCGCGTAAGGAACTGGCGACTGAGCTTGGTTGCCCCGCCAGCAAGATGTCCGATTCGGCGCAGATGAACATGTGGTTGCACAAGACCGTGATTCAGAAGTTGGCGGAAAACGGCGGCAATATCCCGGCGGACATGCTGCAGTAAATCGATGCCCGCATTGCGAGGCGATCGGCCCTGAAAGGCCCGATCACCCGATCACTTGAGCTGATTCTTTTTCAGATAAGAAAAGCGCGGCTTTTGCTCTTCGGGCGTGGGCCGCCGCTCCGCATATTCCTGTTCCTCGACCACTTCAAGATACTGACTGCCGTCGATGGGTTTGCCGATCACCGTGCCATCGATGACAGCCTTGCGCATGACAGGTTGACTGGCTGCGTCCGCCGGATGCCTGGCCTGGTATTTCACGACAAGCTCCTTTCTCTCCAACCTGTTGCGCGCGCCATGCACGGAGGAGAAAAGCATGTATATAAAATTTAAAGTATAGGTCGCTTTTTCATTCCTGCCGGATTGGTTATCCCAATTCAAATGTCGTCACGCCGAACAGACGCTCGATCGGCAGCGGCGGCGTCTGGCCGGTATACATGCGGGCGGTCTCGAACACTTTATGCATTCGATGCCGTTGCGCCAGCATGACTGCGGCAGGGTTTGTTTCCGGCACATCCAGAAAGACCGGCGCATCGGGCACGCTCCCGGTCAACGCCTGGAATAACGCATCGGCCAGTTGCGCGTTATCGGCGAACAAGGGGCCGATCTTGTAGCCGCGGCGGCAGGGCCGCAGCAGCCCGTAACCGGCCAGCCGGCCATCATGTAACGCGGCGAAACCGATGGCTTGCGGCTGCGCAAGCCAACAGCGCAGAAAGCGTGAGCGCGGCGACGGAAACAATGTGCTGTCATACGCGCACACTTGCTCAAACGGCAGTGTCGAAAGATCCACCAATCCGGATGCTGCTGCGGGCTGCGCCGCCTGTCCCGCGCCCTCGTATCGGATATTGCGGTAGGCAGGACGGAAGCCGGATTTTTTGTAGTTGTCCTGTTGTGCGACGACGCCATCCAGGCCGATATTGCGCGTACCCAGATGAGCGATGCCGGCTTGCCACAGTCTGAAACCCAAACCCTTGCCGCGAAATTCCGGGCGCACGATGTACAAGCCGAGAAAGCCGAAACTGTCGTCGTAGGCGACGACCGAAATGCAGCCGGCCGGTTCATCCTCCAGGCAGCCGATCAGGAAACCGTCAGGGTCGGTCGCATGGAAACATTCCGCATCATGCAGGCCGGGATTCCAGCCTTCGGCGGCGGCCCATTCGATTGCAAGATCCACTTCCGCGCGCTGCATGCGACGGATGGTAAAACGCGGTTCGTTGTTCATCTCTGCCCCATCGCATGAAGTGAAATCATGCGCTTCAATGTTCTGCCGCTTCCATGCGTATCGCCCATGAAAGCAGGAAGCGCGATCTGTCGTTTGTTATGCCTCAAACCGCACGCGGCTTTGCAGCCTAAAGTGAGTAAACTGCAACGCGGTTCTCTGCAATCCCTTTTTGACAGGTGCAATATGAACACACAGTCCATCCAGTCGCACAACCAGAAAGCAGCCGCTATGTGGGATAGTGCTGGAGCGCATTATGACCAGATCAGCCAGACCATTGCCGATGCGATCGAACATTGTGTGATCCGTCTTGCGCCCAAGCCGGGCGAACATGTGCTGGATGTAGCCACGGGCACAGGCTGGGCTGCGCGCCGGATCGCCGCGCGCGGCGCACAGGTAACGGGCATAGACCTCGGCAGCGACCTGATCGAAGCGGCAAGAGGATTGGCTGCTGCTGCGCAGTTACCCGTTGATTTTCAAGTGGCGGATGCGGAAGCGCTTCCGTTTGAAAACAAGACTTTTGATGCGGTGATCTCGACCTTCGGAGTGATGTTCGTCAGCAGACCGGAGGCAGCCGCCGACGAGCTGGCGCGCGTGTGCAAACCGGGCGGGCGGCTTGCTCTGGCGACCTGGCCGCCCGACGGTACGATTGCCGGACTGTTCAAGGTGATGAAACCCTACATGCCGCCGCCGGCATCGCCCGCGCCGCCGTCGCCGTTCGAGTGGGGCAGCCGGGAGCGCGTGCAGCAATTTCTTGGCGACAGCTTCGACCTTCGTTTTGAAACCGGTACGACGGTGTTGCGCGCGCCGGACGGCGAAGCGGTGTGGGAGTTATTCCTGTCGGGCTATGGACCGGCCAAGACGCTGGCATCGAGCCTGGATTCGCAGCGTCATGAAGACCTGAAACGGGATTTCATCGCCTATCATGACGGCTTCAGGAATGAACTCGGCGTTGCGATGCCGCGCGACTATCTGGTGACGGTTGGCATTCGCAAGTAATGCAAGTAACGCAAATAACGGCCCGCCGTATTTTCTCGCGGGACTTCCATGCATCGGGTCAATAGCTGCCGATATAGTCGCGCTTGCCGATCTCTATACCGTTGTGGCGCAGGATCGAGTAAGCGGCCGTGACGTGAAAGAAAAACTGCGGCAGTCCGTAGTGCAGCAGGTAAGTCGTCTGGTCGGGGAATTTACGCTCGTACGGCGTGCCGGCCATGGACACGATTTCGCGCTCCTTGCCGTCGTCGATCTGCGCCGGCGTCAGGCCGCCGATGAATGCGAGCGTCTTCTCGATGCGTGCATGCAGGTCGGAGAAAGTCTGCTCCTTGTCTTCATATGA
>DASVLY010000496.1:0-3910 GCA_036384635.1 Noviherbaspirillum sp.
CCCGGCCGCTTCAACCTGTTCACTTATCGCGGCGCGACACTGATCGCCGATTACGGCCACAACCCGGATGCGATCTCCGCGCTGGTGCAGGCGGTCGAGAGCATGCCGGCGCAGTGCCGCGCAGTTGTCATCAGCGGCGCCGGTGACCGTCGCGATGAAGACCTGCGTCGTCAGACCGAGATTCTGGGCGATGCCTTCGATCAAGTGATCCTGTACCAGGACCAGTGCCAGCGCGGACGCGCCGACGGCGAGGTGCTGGCGGTCTTGCGCGAAGGGTTGCAGGGTGCGCGCCGCACGCGCGACGTCAAGGAAATCACCGGCGAGTTTCTTGCGATCGACACCGCGCTGGCTGGCCTGCAGCCGGGCGAACTGTGCCTGATTCTGGTCGATCAGGTCGAAGAAGCGCTTGCGCATATTCAAAAGCGGATTGCAGAAAGCGGTTGACACGGTGGAGAAGAGGGAGCCTGGAGAAGCGTAGTGCGTTCAGGCTCCTTTGCCACATCACATTAATTTGCGGCAACTTGATGGGCCAGCCCGGATACAAGTTGTTGCAAGCCTTACCGATTCGTCGCAGCCCGGTATGACAGTTTGACGTTAAATAGAGCGGATTGTGCGCGGATGCAAGGGCTGCATCCGCGCACAATCCGCTCTACACGTCATTCAACAAGGGCTGTCATGAACAAATTTTTTACCCGTATTTCCGCTGCCATTCTCGGCACGGCACTCCTTGCCGCATGCGCAAGTCCCGATTACTACGGGCAGCGCACCTCCCCATCCTATCCGGTTGCGTTTTCCTATCCGGCATCTCCTGCGCCTTCAAGTTCGTATGGAACGGTGGACTCGATCCGGATGAGCCAGTCCGCCGGTTATGGCGCTAGCTCCGGGACCGGCGCAGTCGTCGGCGGCGTGGTCGGCGGGTTGCTGGGCCATGAAGTCGGCGGCGGCAGAGGCAAGACGGCGGCGACCATTGCCGGCGCCATCGGCGGTGCAATGGTCGGCAACCAGATCGAGCAAAGCAACGTCCGTGTGCGCGACCAGTATCAGGTAGGCGTGCGGCTCGACAATGGCGGTTACAAGACCGTGATGCAGGATGAAATCTCCGGCTTGCAGGTAGGCACCCGTGTACGTATTGAGAATGATCGCGTTTATCGGTATTAGAACCTGTTAAAAACCTGTTCAGGGCCTGGTTGTTCTGGGTCCAGTGTTCTGTCGAGTTGTTTCAGGCGGTTTGCCGGGCGTGAATCAAGTGAACTTCATCTGCGCCCGACAAGCCTAATGCAAGCAGGTTACAAGGAGGCTGACGTGCGCATTTTCGATTCAGTATTAGGCAAGCGCGAACCCGTTATCAAATACCGTACTATCGACGGTGGCCATCCGGCGCCGTATCCGGACATGACGGACGAGCAGTTGTACAACTACGAAACGGCATTCAATGTTCCGAAGAAGACCTTTGAGAAACCGCCGCCGGAGGTTGTGAAAAAGGAACAGCAAGCCCGCACGGCCAGCAGGACTTCGACGGCACGACGGACGACGGCAAATCGGCAGGAGACGGCCCCCCGGCAGCCGGAGGAGCAGGCCACATTGCAACCACCCGTTCAGCCGCCGCTCGACTTCAGCAAGCCGGTGCGCACCGTGACCACCAAACAGCCGGTAGAAATCATTACTACCAAGGCCCGCCATCCGGTTTTCAAGGTATTGGGCTATATCGGCGAAGATCAGGTCGCCACCATGTTTACGCTGCAGGGGCAAATCTCGGAAAACGGCCTCGTCTTTCTGGAAAACATGCCGCAAAAGCAAATCCTGTATCTGAACATTTATCCGAATCGCTCTTCGTTAGGCAACCGAGAGAAATTTTTTCTGACCCAGCATGAAACCCGGGAGGTCGCGGATGCAGCGGCAACTGCCGAGCGCATTGCTTGTGTTCCACTGCAGTTTGCACTCTAAGAAACCGTTCGAGGTCTTTTCAAGGAGAGCACATTTGTGCGAGAAGGGATGCAGTGCAAGGTGCCGCATCCCTAAAACCTGAAAGCCCCCGATGGGTTCTCAAGCAAGGAGATCAGCATGGAATTTATCTGGTTCATTATCGTCGGTCTGGTGGCGGGGTGGCTGGCGGGCACGTTGGTCAGGGGCGGCGGCTTCGGCGTAATCGGCGATATTGTGGTCGGCATCGTCGGTGCATTTATCGGCGGCTATCTGTTCCGCAAGTTCGGCATCGCATCGGGAGGCGGGCTGCTTGGCAGCATCGTCGTTGCCACCATTGGCGCGATCATTCTGGTGTTCCTGTTGCGCCTTATCAAGCGAGCATAGCCGGCCTTGAAGAGATGCCAGCACAGGCTCTGGACGGAAGCCTCAAGCAGAATATCCGGGCGAGAGGGGGGGATACGGCGAAGACCCATGAGATGCGAAAGAAGATGCGCGCCGCTTTCAAGGAGCGGGTGACGAACTTGTTGGATGCCATCTAGAAAAACAAAGAGTTGCGCAGTAAATAACGGTTCCTGCTTGCAAGCGGGAACCGTTCCGCAGGCGGGCAGCATGCTGCCCGAAACTTTTCCCGGCTTGCAAAAAATTACCGATTTCCGGATTGGATTTGTAGAATGACCTCTTTTCCAAAAGGCTTGAAGAGAGGTTTTTCATGGCACGCCGATTCATCGATATTTCTGTCCATCTGGAGAACGACGTTGTCTCCGATCCGCCTGGACTGGGGCCGAAGATCGAGTACATCAACCATCAGATGAGCTTTGAGCAGCTCGCGCCGTTTTTTCCCGGCCTCAAAAAGGAAGATCTGCCCGATGGCGAGGCGTGGGCAGTCGAGCTGGTGAGGCTCAATACGCATAACGGCACGCACCTGGATGCGCCGTATCACTTTCATTCCACCATGAACGGCGGCGAGCGTTCGTTGCCGATCGATGAAATCGATCTTGGCTGGTGCTTCCAGCCAGGCGTGAAACTCGATTTCCGTCATCTGCCGGATGGCTATGTGGTTACCGCAGCCGATGTCGAGGCGGAACTCAAGCGCATCGGACACACGCTCAAGCCGCTGGAGATCGTGCTGGTCAATACACGTGCCGGAGAACGCTACGGACAGCCCGACTATGTACGCTCGGGTTGCGGCATGGGTTATGAAGCGACAATGTATCTGCTCGAACGCGGCGTGCGGTTGACCGGCACCGATGCCTGGAGCTGGGACGCGCCGTTTGTCTACACTGCGGAAAAATTCAAGGAAACAGGCGATGCCAGCCTGATCTGGGAAGGCCATAAGGCGGGGCGTCACATCGGTTACTGCCACCTGGAAAAGCTGGGCAACCTGTCGGCGTTGCCGCCCGATGGATTTTACGTATCCTGTTTCCCCGTCAAGATTCGCGGCGCATCCGCCGGCTGGACCCGGGCAGTCGCGATCTTCGATGACGCGCTCTCCTGAAACCAGTTCCGGATTGTGCGCTGTGCTCTCTACTTCACTACCGGAGTCGCAGCCCGGTCGGCCGTCAGTGCCACTGCTGCCACCGCCAGCGCGCCATAAATGAGAGGTTCGTAAGCGGGATCAAGGCCGATGGCGGCGATGCCGACCCGAAGTACGGTGACGATGAGCGCGCCGGTCAGCGTGCGGCCAAGCCCGCCTGCTCCCCCCGTCATTGCCGTGCCGCCGATCAGGACGGCGGCAATGCTCGGCAAGAGCAGACTGTCGGCAATCGTCGGATTGCCGCTGGAAGTGCGCGCCGCCATCGCCATGCCGGCCAGGCCGGAGAACAATCCCGTCAGCGCGAAAACAAGGACTTTCACCTTCCAGACACGAATGCCGGAGAGCAGTGCTGCCTTGGGGTTCTGGCCGATCGCGTAGACGGCGCGGCCAAGGGGAAGCCAGTGCAGGGCGGCGGCCAGGAGGACGAGCAATGCCGTTGCAAAGGCGAACGAG
>DASVLY010000497.1:0-6659 GCA_036384635.1 Noviherbaspirillum sp.
ATTGATTTCCTTGAATTTGTCAAGGTCGAGGAAAAAGACGGCAAACTTCTGTCCATGGCGTTTCGCATTGCGCAGCGCCAGATCGAGATATTCCTTGAACAGGAAGCGGTTTGGCAGCGAGGTCAGACCGTCGTAGTGCGCGAGGTAGCGGATTTTTTCATCCGATGCGCGGCTCTCAATGGCGATGCCGGCGAGATTGGTACAGATCCGAATGAGTTGCAACTCCTTTTCCCCCGGCGCGACCGGTTCCCGGCTGTAAAACGCGAAGGTGCCTAGAACTTTCCTGTTCTTCCCGAAGATTGGCCATGAAGCGCAGGCTTTCAAGCCATGTTCGAGCGCGAGCTCGCGTTTCGAGGTCCACAACGGATCGGCAGCAATGTCGGTGACAATCACGGGGGTGGCGCGAAAGGCGGAAGTACTGCAAGAACCGTCGTTTGATCCGACTATTGTTTCGCCGAAGCGTGCGCAGTAAGCTTGTGGCAAACTTGGCGCGATATGCTGGCCGAGCACTGTGCCTTCGCTGTTAAGCTCCCGGATCGCGAACAGGCCGCGTCCCGACTGGTTTTCGGCGAACTGCACAAGTTCGGCCAGAATTTGGGGCAATGCAACGTCGGTCGCGACCATACTTAGGATACGGTTCTGTCCCAGCTGCAATGCTTCGGCCCACTTGCGTTGCGCTTCGCGTTCATAGTTCATAATCGCAAATGAAATATTCGCCGTCATTTCACTTAGCAGGTCTGTCATCTGTTCATCGAAAAAATCCTTTTCTGTTGAATACAGGGTTAATGTCCCTAGTGGTTGGCCTGACAGGTGGAATGGAAAGCTCGCGAGCGAGCGGAAATCTGATTTCATCGCCACCTCGCGGCAGTAACCCAAGTTAGGGGTGTTTGCAAAGTCGTTGCAAATTTCCGGATGATTTTCCCTGATTGCGGTGTCGATCACGCCCCAGCCTTCCGGCCTGGTTTCGTCAGCGTAAATCGAGATTTCTTGCAGTATGTTAAGGCCGTTTCCATGCGCAGCGACGCAGATCGCCCGGTTGCTGTTGCTGTCGACCAGGCCGATCCACGCCATATGGAAACGGCCATGTTCGACCGCGATACGGCAGATTTCGCGGAACAGCGTATCGCGGTCATTGATGCGGACGATCGCCTGGTTGGTCTGACTTAGTGCAGCATACATATCCCGCAGTCGGGCAATCTTTTTTTCGTTCTGCTTGCGTTCGTCGATGTCAGAGAAAGTGCCAACCATGCGAGTCGCGCGGCCATCAGCGTCTCGTTCCACTATCCTGCCGCTGATATCGACCCAGCGCCACGCGCGTAACGAATCTTTCAGGCGCAGCTCGGTTCTGTAGAACGCGCCATCGGCAGTGCCGGCTTCCTTGAGAACATCGTGCAAATACCTGTGGAACCGTTCCTTGTCGTCATCGTGGATGATCGCGGGGAGCGCGCTGGAACTCCAGATTTTGCTGGTGTCGAGTGCTACGCTTTTGAAACAGTCGGCGAGCTCGCCGCTGAAATGCAGTCGATCGTTGGGAATATGCCAGTCAAACGCGATCTGGCGAGAACTCTCGAGCGCAAGACTGAGCCTCTCATTGATTGCTGATAAATGCGTTTGCATGTTCATCTGCGTTCCGATTGGCGTTGAAACGAAAGAGCGATGCATAATCCCTACCCTGATGTGCTTGTATTTCTTATTGGAAATGATGCTTTTTATTTAGTTCCCAATATTTTTGTAACGGCTGAAACAAATAGACCCGCCGTGTGTGGGGCACCCATTCTTGCCGTCTCCCATTATTGAGCAATGTCAAATGCGATATGTTGCGCTGTATCAACTTCAATCAGTAAAAAACGTGTGGTTGATCGTACAATATATTTTTTGATAATGGATCTGCAATGAGAGCTATAGAAATCGCCAAGCCCGGCCCGGCAGAAGTATTGCAACTGTGTGACAGGCCGATTCCTGATTTGAAATGCGGCGAAGTGTTGGTCAAGGTTCATGCAGCTGGCATTAACCGCCCGGATGTGCTCCAACGCATGGGGCGTTACCCTGTGCCTACTGGTGCGTCGGATCTGCCTGGGCTTGAAGTGGCAGGTGAAATCGTCGCTGGAGATTTGTCGGGTACCGATTTCAAGAAAGGTGACATGGTCTGCGCGTTGGTGCAGGGTGGCGGGTATGCTGAGTATTGCGTAGCGCCCGTACGGCAATGCCTGCCGATTCCCAAGAGCATGGGCTTGGTGGAGGCAGCATCTTTGCCGGAGACGTTTTTTACTGTATGGAGCAATGTGTTCGATCGTGCTCGCTTGGCGGGCGCGGAAACCTTATTGGTGCAGGGAGGGACGTCCGGCATCGGGGTCGCTGCAATTCAAATGGCTACGGCACTCGGGCACCGTGTCTTTGCGACTGCAGGTACTGATGAAAAATGTCGCGCTTGTGAGTCGCTCGGTGCTGCGCGCGGAATCAATTACCGCACCGAGGACTTCGGTGAGGTGATCAAAGCGGAAACCAAGGGCTTCGGTGTGGATGTGATTCTCGATATGGTGGGCGGCGCCTATGTTTCGCGTGAAATTGAGTGCCTGGCTGATGATGGGCGGCTGGCGATGATCGCGTTGCTCGGTGGATCGAAGGCGATGCTTGATATTGGTCAAGTGCTGCGCCGGCGTTTGACGATTACCGGCTCGACCTTGCGCCCACGTTCAGTCGAATTCAAGGCGGCGATCGCGGATAAACTGCGCAAGCACGTCTGGCCGCTGCTGGAATCCGGCAAGATAAAACCGGTGATTTATAAAGTCTTTTCGTTGGAAGATGCGGCGCAGGCGCATGTGCTGATGGAAACGAGTATGCACATCGGCAAAATTGTTCTGAGAGTGATCTGAATACCTCCGTTTGTGTCTGTATTTTTGATTGCTGCTGGTGGAACATAGGCGCAAGCAGCTTAGTCTAACTTTTATTGTGGTTTGACCACTTATGCTGCGGCGCGTTAAAATCAAGGGTTATTGAAATTTTCAACCCTCTCATATGCGACGCAAACTTATTGCCGGTAACTGGAAAATGAATGGCAGTCTTGCTGCCAATGCTGTTCTGTTAGCCGGGATTAAGAGTGATCTAGGGCAGCCGACATGCGCCGTCGCAGTTTGCGTTCCGACTCCGTATCTCGCCCAATGTCGTGCGGAGTTGATTGGGACTTTAGTTGCATGGGGTGGGCAAGACATTTCTGTGCATGAGGCTGGCGCATACACCGGAGAGGTGTCTGGAGCTATGCTGGCTGACTTCGGTTCTCGTTATGTCATTGTCGGTCATTCGGAGCGTCGATCCTGTCACGGTGAGGATAGTGAGTTGGTTGCGCGAAAGGCGCTCAGTGCGTTGAAGGTTGGCTTGACGCCTATTGTATGTGTCGGTGAGTCACTTGCGGAGCGCGAGGCTGGTCTGACCAATGTGGTTGTTGGTGCGCAAGTCGAGGCGGTGTTGGCGGCGCTCGATGCGAGTCAGCTCGGTGAGATTGTGATTGCTTATGAGCCGGTCTGGGCTATCGGTACCGGCAAGACTGCAACGCCACAAATGGCGCAAGATGTACATGCGATGGTGCGTGGAAGGCTGAGGGTAAAAAATCCCAGTGCTGCGGAGGCTGTGCGGATTCTGTATGGTGGCAGTATGAAGCCTGATAATGCGGGAGAGTTGCTTGCGATGCCGGATATCGATGGCGGCCTCGTCGGTGGCGCATCGTTGAAGGCGGCGGATTTCCTTGCAATTGTGCATGCTGCGTGAAATCTTCGCGGACACGCTCTGTGAAAATTAACTTTAGATTGGAAACTATTCAATGAACGCATTGTTCGCAGTCGTCGTCGTGATTCAGGTGTTGGCGGCCCTCGTTATTATTGGTCTGGTGTTGCTGCAGCATGGCAAGGGGGCTGACATGGGGGCTGCGTTTGGGTCGGGTGCGTCGGGTAGTCTGTTTGGTGCGAGCGGTTCATCTAACTTCCTGTCAAAGTCCACTGGTATTGCGGCGGCCATCTTCTTTGGTGCTACTCTTGCGCTTGCATTCATTGGCAACAAGCATTCGACTGCCTCGGGGGGGGTGATGGAAAATCTCAGGGGGGCTCCAGCGCCCGTTGTGAGTGAGTCTGTGGCTACTGGTTCTTCGAATGCGCCTAAAAATGCAAACACTTCCGCTAATGTTGCTCCTTCTGGTGGGGTGGAGCAGTCGAATCAAATTCCGAAATGAATTCTGGCGTTTTTTTTATTGGTTTTTGGCTTGTTTGATGGCAATTGTGCGTTGAACAAAATGTGTAAAGCAGGGTAAAATAGCAGTCTTTAGCCGACGTGGTGAAATTGGTAGACACGCTATCTTGAGGGGGTAGTGGCGAAAGCTGTGCGAGTTCGAGTCTCGCCGTCGGCACCAATAAGAATAAGGCCAGCAAGGGTGGGATCCCGAGCTGGCTTTTTATCGAGGAATTTTGGTTTGGTTTGCAAATTCTTAAACTAGTCGGCGCGCGTTCTTCATTGTGAATCTCGAAAACTATCTTCCTATTCTTCTCTTTATTTTTGTTGGGATCGGTGTCGGTGTTGTGCCTCAAGTGCTTGGCCGCATCCTTGCTCCACATAAGCCGGATGTCGAAAAGCTTTCTCCGTACGAGTGCGGCTTCGAGGCTTTTGAGGATGCGCGGATGAAGTTTGATGTGCGCTACTACCTGGTTGCGATCCTGTTTATTTTGTTTGATCTGGAAACCGCATTTTTCTTTCCGTGGGGCGTTGCGATGCGTGACCTCGGCTGGCAGGGTTTTGTCACGATGATGGTATTCATCGCCGAGTTTGTGGTCGGATTCTGGTATATCTGGAAGAAGGGTGCTCTGGATTGGGAGTGATTCATGTCTATTGAAGGCGTATTGAACGAAGGCTTCGTCACCACGACCGCCGACAAGCTGATCAACTGGACTCGCACCGGGTCGCTATGGCCGATGACATTTGGTCTCGCTTGTTGTGCGGTCGAGATGATGCATGCGGGTGCGTCGCGTTACGATCTGGATCGTTTCGGTGTTGTGTTTCGTCCCTCGCCGCGCCAGTCGGATGTGATGATTGTTGCTGGCACGTTATGCAATAAGATGGCGCCAGCCTTGCGTAAGGTGTACGACCAGATGGCCGAGCCGCGCTGGGTGATTTCGATGGGAACTTGCGCCAACGGCGGTGGTTATTACCACTATTCGTATTCGGTGGTGCGTGGTTGTGACCGCATTGTTCCGGTTGATGTGTATGTGCCGGGTTGTCCGCCGACTGCGGAGGCGCTGTTGTACGGCATTCTGCAGTTGCAGAACAAGATCAAGCGCACCAACACGATTGCGCGCTGAAGAGGGCCTGGCGTAGAAATATGACGACGAAAATTGAAATCCTCGAAGCCGAGCTGCGCAATGTGCTGGGTAACCAGATCAAGAGTCTGACCGTCGCGTTGGGCGAGGTTACAGTGGTTGTCGGCGCTTCCGATTATTTGTCGGTGATGCATGTGTTGCGCGATCATGCTGATCTGCGTTTTGAAGAGTTGATCGATCTGTGTGGTGTCGATTACTCCGGTTATGGTGATGGTGTGTGGACTGGTCCGCGTTTTGCGGTGGTTTCTCATTTGTTGTCGGTTGCGCATAACTGGCGCCTGCGCGTACGGGTATTTGCGCCCGATGATGAGTTGCCGATTGTTGCGTCCGTCACCGACATCTGGATGGCTGCCAATTGGTACGAGCGCGAGGCATTCGACCTCTTTGGCATCTTGTTCGATGGCCATGGTGACTTGCGCCGTATTTTGACCGACTACGGTTTCATCGGTCACCCATTCCGCAAAGATTTTCCGGTTTCCGGCTATGTCGAAATGCGCTATGACCCCGAGCAGAAGCGTGTGATTTACCAACCCGTGACGATTGAGCCGCGTGAAAACATTCCGCGTGTGATTCGCGAAGAAAAATACGGGATGAAATAATGGCTGAAATCAAAAATTACACCCTGAACTTCGGTCCGCAGCACCCGGCTGCGCACGGCGTGCTACGGTTGGTGCTGGAGTTGGACGGCGAGGTGATCCAGCGCGCCGATCCCCATATCGGCCTCTTGCATCGTGCGACTGAAAAGCTGGCCGAAACAAGGACCTATCTGCAGTCGGTGCCGTACATGGATCGTCTCGACTATGTGTCGATGATGTGTAACGAACACGGTTATGTGCTTGCGATCGAAAAGCTCCTCGGTATCGAAGTGCCGCTGCGCGCGCAATATATTCGCGTGATGTTTGATGAGATCACGCGCCTGCTAAACCACTTGTTGTGGATCGGTGCCCATGGCCTCGATGTCGGTGCGATGGCCGTGTTTCTCTATGCGTTCCGTGAGCGCGAAGACCTGATGGATATGTACGAGGCCGTGTCGGGTGCACGTATGCATGCGGCGTATTACCGTCCGGGTGGTGTCTACCGCGATCTGCCGGATACGATGCCGCAGTACAAAGCATCTACGATTCGCAGCGAAAAGGCAATCAGGCAACTCAATGAAAAGCGGCAGGGATCGCTACTCGATTTCATTGAGGATTTCACCACTCGCTTCCCGACCTACGTCGACGAATATGAGACGCTGCTGACCGATAACCGCATTTGGAAGCAACGCTTGGTCGGCATTGGTGTTGTTTCTCCCGAGCGAGC
>DASVLY010000498.1:0-3677 GCA_036384635.1 Noviherbaspirillum sp.
GAAACAATCGCATCAGCAGCATGGCCGCGATGACCAGCAAGGCTATCATCAAGACGGAACCGAGCATGCCGGCGAATGCACCGCCCAAGCCGAAATGCGACAACAACGCCCCAAGGCCCAGTCCCAGCAATGCGCCGCCGAGAATATTACGCCACGGGCTGGCCGGTTTCGGCGGCACTCCTTGCGGCGTGGCCGGTGGAGTAGCCGGTCTTTGCTGATTCGAAAACTGGTTCGACTGCGACTGCGCCGGCGCTTGGCGGCTGATGCCGGACTGCCGACCGAACGAACCACCTCCGCCCAACCGTTTTGCTTCAGCATCGGATACAACGACCGACAGTGCGCTGATCGTTACCAGTAAAGCAACCAATAACTTTTTCATAATTTCTCCTAAAGCTTGATGCCGGTATGAAGCGCCGCCACACCGGTCGTCAGATTGAAATACTCAACGCGTTCCAGGCCGGCATCCTGCAACATTTTTTTCAGCGTTTCCTGATCTGGATGCATGCGGATGGATTCGGCCAGGTAACGGTAGCTGTCGGCATCATCGGCAATGCGCTTTCCCAGCCACGGCAGCACGGAGAATGAATAGACGTCATAGGGTTTCTGCAGCGGCTTCCATACCTTGGAAAACTCCAGCACCAGCAGTTTTCCGCCGGGCTTGAGCACGCGCTGCATTTCCGCCAGCGCCTCTTCCTTGTGCGTCATGTTGCGCAGCCCGAACGCGACCGACACACGATCGAAGTAATTGCTTGGGAACGGCAGTTTTTCTGCATCGCACAACAATGTGGGGATCGCAAGCCCTTTGTTCAACAGGCGGTCGCGGCCCACACGCAGCATCGATTCGTTGATGTCGGTCAGCCACACCTCGCCGGTCAGCCCGGCCTGCTTCGCAAACGCTTTCGCCAGGTCACCGGTTCCCCCGGCAATGTCAAGCACCTTGAATCCGGGCCGCACACCGGCCTGCGCAATAGTGAAAGTCTTCCACAAACGGTGCATGCCGCCGGACATCAGGTCGTTCATCACGTCATATTTAGATGCAACGGAGTGAAAAACCTCGGCGACCTTGTGCGCCTTTTCTTCCTCGGGAACGGTTTGGTAACCGAAATGCGTTGTATTGGTCATGGTAGGAACCTGTTAGTCCAGGCCGCATTATACAAGTCCAGACAGGCGGTACCTCCAAGCGTTCCCCCGATGCAGAATCCACGTGTGTTAGCGATGGTGGCAAATCTGCGACAACAAATGATAAAAACATTGCTCAGTGGCAATTTTTATCATTGCGTATTACGATAGCCAGCACGGCACCTACCACCACTTCAGCTTCCGCCATGATCGATCTGACCAATAATCGCTTTGTCGACCTACGCTCGCTACTCATTGAAGATCTGCCGGCAATGAGGCAAAACATCCGGATGCAGTTGGGCCAGTTGGAGATTGCACATGTCGACCAGGCGACGACGCCAGACGAGGCGATCAGACTGGTTCGCCAGAACCAGTATGACTTGGTCGTTTGCGACTACAACCTGAACAAAGAAACCAACGGCCAGCAATTGCTGGAATTTTTCCGCTCGCAAAACCTGCTACCGCAATCGGCAATGTTCATCATGGTGACGGCCGAGAGCGACTACGCGCTGGTAGCAAGCGCGGCCGAATTCCAGCCGGACGCCTATTTGTTGAAGCCGATCACCGCAACAAAAATGCAGGAACGCATCCTGCGGTTGCTCGACAGGCAAAGTGCGCTGGCACCAATTAGTGAACGAATACAGTTGAAAGACCTGGCGGGCGCGATCGAACAATGCGATGTCTTGCTGAAGACCGCGCCCAAATGGGTTGCCGAGGTGTTGAAGCACAAAGGCAAGCTGCTGCTGGAACTCGCCAACATCGATGGGGCCCGTGCGGTTTTCACGCAGGCGCTCGGCTTGCGCGACGACTTGATCTGGGCGCAGCTCGGGCTGGCCAAATGCGATATCGCCGCCGGCAAACTGGAAGAAGCGAAGATGCCGATACAGGCGGTGCTGGAGCGCAACCCGCGTTATATCGAAGCATACGACCTGCTGGCGCAGATCGCGCAGGCGCAGGGAAACGAACAAGAGGTGCTGGAGACGTTGAACCGCTCCAGCCAGGTCATTCCGTCCGCCCGGCGCAACCGGATGGTGGGCGACGCCGCCTATCGGATCGGCGACCTGGAGCAGGCGCGCACGGCGTTCGACAAGGCGGTCAAGCACACGAAGGGTTCACTGACTGCGCAGCCTTCAGACCTGCTGGCGCTGGCGCAGGTGCATGTGGACGCCGGCGATGCGGACCTCGCACTCAAACTCCTCGCGGATGCCCCCAAGACTTTCACCTCATCCGGCAGGTTCGCCGCGACAAAAGCGGCAGTACAAGCGCAGGCGCATGTCAAGCTGGGCGACATGCAGTCCGCTGAAAAGGCGTTCATCGCCGCCAAGGAATTATCGGAGGGCATGCGCGCCGACACAGCGACGCTGACGCTGGCGAAAGCGGCATTTTCGGTCGGGCTGGATGTCGAAGGCGCCGACATCCTGTCGCAAGCGGTGAAAGCGGACCACGAAAACAAGTCGGTGATCGCCCTGGCGCGCAAGGTGTTGGCCGATACCGGCAATGAAGTGCTGGCATCGTCAGTCATCGACAATGCAGTCAACGATGCGAAGTCCATCGTCGCCGAAGCCGAAGCGCTGATGCGCAGCGCCCGCCCTGACGAGTCGTTGGCCAAACTCGAGCAGGCGTTGCAAAGTCTGCCGGAAAATACCGGCATGCTGCTGGCTACCGCCCAATTGCATCTGTTGTGGATGAGCCAGAAAGGCCTGAACCGCGAATATGTGGCGCGTGTGAACGGTTACCTGACCAGGCTCGACGAATTAATGCCGGGCAACGAACGGGTCGCGAAGATGTACCGCTATCTGCGCGAGACGCTGGTCAAGGTCGTGAAGAAGAGCTGATCATGGACAGCAAACTGGCCGCAATCATCATGCATGACATCAAGAATACGCTTGCGGTGCTGGAAAGCGAGTTACGCGGCCTCGCCGATGCGCCCGACCGCGAACATGCGCAACATGCGCACCGCGTGTGCGTCGCAATGCAGGAAAAGCTGATCGGTTTCCTGACGCTGTACAAGGCTTCGTCACAGGGGCTGGCGGCACGGATTGACGCATATTGCCCTCAGGATTTCCTTGATGCGCTGGTCCGGCAACTCAACGTCAGCAAGCCGGACGTGACAGTGGCGATCGATACGCAGGACATGCCGATCGTCGGCTTTTTCGATGAAAACCTGGTCGCACTCGCACTCGAAGCGGCGCTGCAGAACGCGATGCGCTTTGCCCGCTCGGCGATTGAAATCGGCTGCCGCCAGGACGGCACGGGCCTCATATTCACGATCTGCGATGACGGACCGGGGATAGGTGTAAAGGAAGACACGCCGTCGACCGGGCTGGGGATGAGCCTGTGCGACGCAATCGCCGCCGCCCACAGCAGAGCGGGAAAGACCGGAAGCGCTTTGCTTGTGAATCATCCCGATGGCGGCGCGTTGTTCGAACTGCGACTTCCTTGACGTACTTCGGCGCAACGGAATCGAACACTTCGTCGACTTTATGCACTTTCTCTTCTTCGTGAGCAGAATCAGCAACTAAGATTACCGGCTTGCGGAACGATACTTGTTGACCAGA
>DASVLY010000499.1:0-2821 GCA_036384635.1 Noviherbaspirillum sp.
TACATGCCGTTCAGGCAACGCAGTCATTGACATGCGTCAGGCTGCAGAATTCTACGCTCCCGCATATTGCCAGGCTATTCGCCAGGTTATTGCCAACCCCAATTGCTTATTTGGCGCCATCAGAAAGCTCGGAGCAGATTGGCTGGGGGGTGTAAAATGCCCGGGTTTCATTTCCCTCCTGTAATTCGAGAAATTAATGAATAGCAGCGAAACCCGTGACACCAAACTGACCAAACCAATCCGGCCTCTTGCCAACTTTATTTTCATGAGCCGCTGGCTGCAGTTGCCGCTGTATCTCGGCCTGATCCTCGCGCAATGCGTTTATGTCTATCACTTCTGGGTTGAGCTGTCCGACCTGATCGGCGCGGCACTGGGTCATCCGGGAGCGCTCGAACACATCCTCGATGCGGTCGCAGTGGACGGAGCCGCCAGACCGGCGAAACTGAACGAAACCACCATCATGCTGGTCGTGCTGGGCCTGATCGACGTGGTGATGATTTCCAACCTGTTGATCATGGTCATCGTCGGCGGCTACGAAACCTTCGTCTCGCGCATGAACCTGGAGCATCATCCCGATCAGCCCGAGTGGCTGTCGCATGTGAACGCCTCGGTGCTGAAAGTGAAGCTTGCGACCGCGATCATCGGCATCTCGTCGATTCACCTGCTCAAGACTTTCATCAATGCCAGCGCACATGACACCAAAACCCTTCTCGCGCAAACCGGCATCCATGTCGTGTTCCTGATCTCCGCGATGGCGATTGCGCTATGCGACCGCCTCATGGTCGCGCCACAGACTCATTCCAAACAACCTCACTGACCTTCAGCAGACCTCATCATGACGACCATCATCAAGCAAGAAGACCTGATCGAATCGATTGCTGCCGCGCTGCAGTACATCAGCTACTACCATCCGGTGGACTACATCCAGCATCTGGCGCGTGCGTATGAAGCCGAACAAAGCCCGGCGGCCAAGGATGCAATCGCACAGATCCTGACCAACTCGCGCATGTGCGCCGAAGGCAAGCGCCCGATTTGCCAGGATACCGGCATCGTCAACGTGTTCCTGAAGATCGGCATGGATGTGCGCTTCGAGGGCTTCAAGGGTTCGATTACCGATGCGGTCAACGAGGGCGTGCGCCGCGGCTACAACAATCCGGACAACGTGCTGCGCGCATCCGTCGTCGCCGATCCGCAGTTCGACCGCAAGAACACCAAGGACAACACGCCGGCCGTGGTGCACATGGAACTGGTGCCGGGCAACACGATCGACGTGCAACTCGCGGCCAAGGGAGGCGGCTCGGAAAACAAATCGAAGTTCGTGATGCTGAACCCGTCCGACTCGCTGGTCGACTGGGTGCTCAAAACCGTGCCGGCCATGGGCGCCGGCTGGTGCCCGCCCGGCATGCTGGGCATCGGCATCGGCGGCACCGCGGAAAAGGCGATGCTGCTGGCGAAGGAATCGCTGATGGAAGACATCGACATGTATGAGCTGAAGCAGCGCGGCCCGCAGAACAAGACCGAGGAACTGCGCCTGGAGCTGTACGAAAAGGTTAATGCGCTCGGCATCGGCGCGCAGGGCCTGGGCGGCCTCACCACGGTGCTGGACGTGAAGATCAGGATGTACCCGACCCATGCGGCTTCCAAGCCGGTGGCAATGATTCCGAACTGCGCTGCAACGCGCCACGCCCACTTCGTGCTCGATGGTTCCGGCCCGGCTTACATCGAGCCGCCCTCACTGTCCGAGTGGCCGAACGTGCAGTGGGTTCCCGATACCGAGAAATCCAAGCGCGTTGATCTCAACACGCTGACCAAGGAAGAAGTCGCATCGTGGAAGCCGGGCCAGACCCTGCTGTTGAACGGCAAGATGCTGACCGGCCGCGATGCTGCGCACAAGCGCATCCAGGACATGCTGTCCAAGGGCGAAAAGCTGCCGGTCGATTTCACCAATCGTGTCATTTACTACGTCGGCCCGGTCGATCCGGTGCGCGATGAAGTAGTCGGCCCTGCCGGCCCGACCACCGCAACCCGCATGGACAAATTCACCGATATGATGCTTGAGCAAACCGGCCTGATCTCGATGATCGGCAAGGCCGAACGCGGTCCGGTGGCGATCGAATCGATCAAGAAGCACAAGTCGGCCTACCTGATGGCCGTCGGCGGTTCTGCTTACCTGGTGTCGAAGGCGATCAAGAGTGCGAAAGTGGTCGGCTTTGCGGACCTCGGAATGGAAGCGATCTACGAATTCGAAGTCAAGGACATGCCGGTGACGGTAGCGGTCGACTCCAACGGCATCTCGGTGCACAACACCGGGCCGAAGGAATGGCAAGAGCGTATTGCTTCGGGCGCCATCGGCAAGATTCCGGTCACGACCGCATAACGTGACGGACGCCACTCAAGCGATAAACGAGACGGGTGCGCCTCCTTGCAGGGGGCGCACAGGTTTGCAAGCCCGCACCGCTTCGTAGACATGCTGTCCGAATTCCCTGCGTCGTCCCCCATCGGCGTTTTTGACTCCGGCATCGGCGGCTTGTCAGTGTTAAAACACATCCGCGCGTATCTGCCGAAGGAGGATCTGCTGTACTTCGCCGATTCCGGCTACGCGCCATACGGCGGCAGGAGCGAGGATGAAATCGTCGCACGGTCGCTGGCAATTGCCGCATTCCTGATGCGGTATCGGGTGAAGGCATTGGTGGTCGCATGCAACACGGCGACGGCTGCCGCGATCAAGGCGCTACGCGAGCACTACCCTGCCCTGCCGGTGGTCGGTGTCGAGCCCGGACTGAAACCAGCCGCGGCACTGACTCAAAGCGGCACAGTCGGC
>DASVLY010000500.1:0-6925 GCA_036384635.1 Noviherbaspirillum sp.
CGCTCCACTTCTGGGTGAATGATGGATGATCGCTGCTGTCATAGGACACGCTGCTGGCAGTCACGTCGCCAGTCCATGTCGAAGCATTGAACCTGGCGGCATAGCTCGCGTTGTTGCTTGAACTGAGTTGGGCCGAAGTAAATGAAAATGCAGTGGTGGCTGCGCTCAACTGGCTGGCAATGTTGGCAAACGCATTGGTCAGACCGCTTACCATCGCGTCGGCTTGACCGGCGCTGAAATAATTGTCCGGACGCTTGTTGCTGCCGATCGTGTCGGCATTGTTGTGCCACATCGTTTCGGTCAAGGTCGATGGCCCATTGCCCGCCGAGTACGGAACGAAGCCGTTCGGCACACGAAAGCCGCCGTACTTCGTGGCATAGTAATACTGGTTGTTATTCCGGTAGACCTCGGCTTCCTGTACGTCAAGCCAATAAGTCGAGACAGTCTGGATATTGATCTTGCTGCCGCCGGAATCTGTATTGTGATCTTTGAATTCGCTTGGCCGCATGTCTTTGACATGCGAGTCATATGCCAGGCCGGCAATGAAATAAGTATTCTGGTTGCAGCACCAGCTCGGGTTGGCCGAGCCAAGATATGACGAGTCCAATCCCTCAAGCTGTCCCACCATGTCGGTGGCGGTTTTCACATTCACCGATGTGTCGGCCGCGACATCGGGCGGCATGGCCGGCTCGTTGCTGCGTATGGTGCTGCCCGGCAGATTGGCGTCACGATGCGTGTTCACATCGCCGATACCGAGGATGAAATTCTTCTGGCAGGAATACTGGATAGGGTCATCCCAGCTGGTAATCACCGGGAATCCATCGATCCATATAGCCTGCGTTGCCGCCGATGCCGATGACATGTCGGAATAGCTGGGGACATTGCCTTGTTTTTTGTAATAGCGTATTGCTGCGTAATACAGCTCACTGACGGGGTCCTTGCTCTTGTAAGTATGCGTGAGCTCACCGAACTTGTTGAGATAGTTGATGACGCCGCTGTTGCTCACGCCGCTGGCGGCAGCGTCTGACGTATCCGGATTAGCGACAAACACTCCCGTGGAGGAGTCCCATTCCGCGCGTGAATTGCTTGTGTTCGCCTGGCCTGGCACGGGCTGGATTGGTCCCACATACTTCATCCGGGCGCGCATGACCCCGCCGTCACGATCGATGTTCGAATCATTCAGATAGCCGAAAGCGCTGTAGCGGAGTTTTGTCGAATACTTTTGCATCAAGCCTTCCGGCTTGTAGTTGCTGCCGTATTGCGTGCAATTGCTTTCGACGCCGCGGCCGGTATTGCAGACCTGTACGCGCACGTACAGTTCATAGATGTCCGAGGTCTTGGCCTTCGTATTGCCCGAAGCATACGAGTTCTGCGCGGTATAGGCTATCGCCGGTCCGGAATCGATACTGCCGCTCTTGCTTACCCAAATGCGATTGCCAAGCCCCCAGATGCGGCTCGACAGCGAGCTGAAATTGAAAGGCGTTGCGCCAGCCACATCCGAGGCGGAGCCGCTTGTGGATGGAATGGTTTTGTTCGGTGCCCTGCTGCTGCCGCCATCTCCTGTAGCCCAAGCCTTTTCGAGAATGGTGTTATTCGTGTCATCGACGGCCCGGTAGCCTCCTGTCAATGCCCACCGGAAGGTATCGATGGTTTGCATCGATGCCCAGTTCAGCCAGTTGCCGCTCCAGAGCGGCAGAGCGGCGCTGCTGGTGCAGGTATGCGAGGCGGCGATGCCATATGGCGCGAAATAGCTGGCGGCCGGCGTAGCCGCGTTGTACTGGTATTGATAGCATTTGCCCGAATCAAAGTAACCGAGATAAGTCTTTGAGGGCGTGTACGGATTGCTCGTGTAAGGATAGGCAACGCTCACCGCAGTTGGCCACTCGACGGATAGCGCAAGAAGCAGGTTGCCAGGAACAATCGCCGTGGCTGCCAAAGGCTGGTCCGCAAGATTGACTCCGGCGTGTGCGATGGCACCGAGCAGCATGGCTGCCAAACCGGCACACCGATGCAGTGCTCTTCCATTTGCAGCCCTATTGAAAAGAATGTGTTTATTCATATCGATTTCGCAGCCAATACTCAAATGGAAAATGTGGACTGCACATAGGTCTGGGTATTTTGGGGACCTGTTATGCGCACGCTGATCCTGTAGACGGGCGGAGCGTCCCCTCCGGCTTTGCGCGTAATAAGAAAAGCGCTGCCGCCATTGGCGCCGCGCGACGATACCACGCACTTGGCACTGCTTGGAGGACCGCTCGCTGTGCAAAGACGGTCGATGACGTAGCGGATGGTGACGCCACTGGCGTTGTCAGCGATATCGGCGCCGGTCATGTGACTTGAGGTCCAGGCGTCGTCACTGAGGAGGATATTGGGAATGCCTTGCGCGTTCGTCGGCAGGACGATGGCGGAATAATTATTGGCAGGTGCATTCGATTGCCGTGTTGCGCTGTCGGCCAATGCGCCATTACCGGACATACTCTTCCTGGCAATGGCGATAGCGCGTTCGCCCTGGTTGAGCAAGTCGCGCTTGAAAGCGATATTGCCGGCAACGATCAGGGAGGAATCGACAGAGCGTATCAATGCAACGGCGGCGATCAGCAGCAATACGACAACAACCATGGCGAACAGCAGAATAACGCCACGTTGTCTTTGCAAGTTCATGCCGGCTCGCCATTGTGTTCCGGGCGGCATGCGGCGATCAACGATTGGGATCATGGACATCAGTTCAGCATGGCATTGCGAAGCGGGATCGTCACTTCAACGATCCGGTAACGGTAATTCTGCTCAGTCCCTGTCAAAGCGCGGGTATAGGCAAGCTCGGCTCCCAGGTCGGAGAACAGGGCAAGCGGGCCGCTTGTTGCCGGCGGCACGGTGGCTTTTTCCGGCAAGCTGGACCGCATGATCAAGCCGAGGCGGACAGCCTTGATTTTTTGCAGATTGGCCCTTGACGCCGCGCTGCCGTTTTCAAGGGTCTTGAAATCGTAAGAGCCGCCCGCCGCCGGTTTAACCCAGGTATCGACCTTGCCGTCCGCATTGCTGTCGATCCCGTAGAGCGCATGCAATTCAAATACGCCGTTGGCCAAGGCTTGCGGTGGCTTGTCAGGGTTGCCAAGCCGTAGCAGATCGTAGCCGTACAAGACGTTGTTGTCGCCAATGCCGATGATCTGGAAAGAGGGAGGATTGGTCGTTGTATTGCCCAGGTCAACTACACCGCCTTTACTGGCAATCGCGGTCAGGTCTGCGGTGCCGATCGGATTGGCATAATAATCGCCTCCAAGCGGAAGGACGGTGGCCGTGCCATCGCTGGCAAACGTTGAGGCCACCTGCTCGATCATGCATGAGGCCGGCCCCGCAGCGCCATCCTGGTCAACGACCAGCACCAGGTCATTTGCCTTGAATCCAATCGTGTTGGTGACGTTGAGCCTGTCCGCTTGCGGCCTGCTGCCAAACTGCGTCGGCACTTCGGCACTGCCGCCATTACCTTTCATGACGATCAGGGCGTCGGTGGGTTGTCCGCTGACGTTCGGCGTAATCGCATCGTTAGCGATCACCAGAGGGGCAAGCCGGTACACGCCGGACAATTCCGAATTGACGGAAGAAAAGGGGGCGTGCATTGCGCCGGGAAAGGGCAGGATGGTTCCTGCGCCGGCCAAACCGGCGTCGATCTGACAGCCATAGCTTAACTGCCAGTCCTCGCCGTCCAGCGTACCGTAGGAAAATCCCGAGCCGGCACTTCGCAAGAGCTTATCGAGCTGGTAGGCCAGAATCGCGCCGGTCTGATTGATATCGTTCACGGACGTAGTCGTTCGCTTCAAGCCTTCGCTTCTGGCAATAGCAGCGAAAATGGCTACCGACATAATCGACGCGATAACGACTGCCACCAGCAGTTCGACGAGGCCGCCCCCCTCCTGACAAGCGGCACAATCATGCATGAGCGGTTTCACGGTATGGCCACCTGCGTTAAATATTTGCTGTCCGGTTCGGTACTTTTGTGCCAGGTAATGGTAATGGTCACCGTACCATTGGAATCCGGTGCGCTGATATCGCCCACGGCATGCGGCAATCCCGATACCGCCCTATTCCCGAGCCGCGCTTTCCAGGCGTCGATTTGTTCGGACGGCAGGGATGTGGACTGCTGTATCCACATTGAGGATACGAGTTCATTCGCCATTAAGGCTGCGCGCGAACGGTCTTCCGCGCTGGTTGAAAATTGCACAGCGCGGGCCTGCAGCGCAGCCAGGCCGAGAAAACCCAGCGAAAAAATCAACAGCGCGACAAGCACCTCGATCAGCGAGGTGCCATCCTCCTGCTTGCATGGCGCGCTTGAAGTGAGCTGACTCTGCATCTCAGCACCCGTCCGGTGTCGTTACCGACAAGGTTTTGCTCTTGTCGCACATGCGAACCGCGCCAGTCGGGCTGACCTGCACCTCGAGCGTTCGATCGGCACCGGAACGCGATACGTCATAAGTCACCACATCTGTCGGTGCAGTGCAGTTAGCGCCAATGCCGGTTGCGGCATTGGCGACCAACACTCCGATGGAATTGAAACAAATGATGGCGGAGCCGGTGACCGAGATGCCGCTGGTTTGACTGCCGACGCTGCCGCCTTGAACATATGCTGCATTGACGGTTTCATCGTCAACGACAGGCAGCACCTGGATATACCAGTTCTTGCCGTTTTTCGAAGGCGTCGCGTTTGCCGCCGCAGCAGCGTCAGTCAACACGAAAGCAGTCTGACGGCTGCGCTTGATGGCTTCGGCTTGCGCCAAGCGCAAGCCGTTCTGCAAGCTTTCTGCGGCAGTACGGACTTTGGCGTTGCTGATCCAGCTCGAAAACGATGGAACCGCAAGACCCAACAGTATGGCGGTGATCGCCATTGCCGCTATCAGCTCTATCAGGGTGAATCCGTTGCCTTCCTTCCCATGGCGCCTTGCCAGGCATGACAGGCATGAGGCGATCAACACGTATCGCCTCTCTTCATGATCCAGCAACTGTAGGTGCCGCCGCCCCATGCGCTGCTTACGGTCGAGCCCTTGGTGTCGGTATTGGCGACTGAATAGACAAACCCGTCAGTAGCATGACCCGATATGCCAGTTGCAGTAATCGTGTAGGAATCCCCTGTCGCCGCAACGGCGCAACTTATCGTAAAGTCCTTTAGCGTCGGCAGTTTCGTGCTGTCGCACGGCGACACTATGGTAGAGGATGCGTTGGAATAGGTCCGGTTGTCCTGGTAGTACTGCTCCATCGAGGCGCGCATGGCAGACAAAGTGTTGACCGGGTCCACCAGTCTGCTGCGAAGGACATAGTCGGCGTAGCTTGGATAAGCAATGGCAGCAAGTATTGCCACAATTGAAACCGCAACCATTAATTCAATCAATGTGAATCCGCGACTTGTTGCGCTGGAGTGCTGTTGCCTGGACGACATAAGGGCCCTCAATTCCGATGCAATTGCTTATATGGAATTATTTTAATATTAATTTATTGTAATAATACAAAATTTCTGGCGAACGGTTGAATTACGATGACAAGCGGTAAAAATGCATGCTGGCCGCGATCCCTACTCTTACCGAAGCGTTTTTCGCATTGCCGCTCAAGACACTTCAGCACGGGGTAGTGACAGGGAAGCTGCAATGAGCCGCAATCTGGCACGCAAGCAATTGATTTTGAAGCGGTTTTCTCTAGTGTCGCCTTGGTTTTGCGGGGCGTGCGCGCAGGCTTGGCGGTCTCCTGATATCCAGTCACAGCTTGTTCGGCCTGAAGTGCTCTTTCACGCCAAGTGCCGGTTTCCGTTCTCGCCGCCGCAAGCTCCATGGTGGAATGCTCCAATCGCGTCTTGAGACACGCGAGTTCATTGGTCATCTGTTCCCGCGCAGTGGTTACCGCCTGCAGGTTGCCTTCCAATACGCCTGTTTTTTGGCGCAAATCGCCCAGTTGCTCTTGGAGGACAGCCCGCTCGGACCGGTGGCGGCCGGCAGTGTGCGCTGCGGCCGACCGCGTAGTATCCAACTCTTTTTGCAGCTTGGCGACCGCAGTCCGTTCCCGATCGATTTCCATCAACGCGCGCGTTTCCGCAGCGCGGAAGCGTTCGTCGGCCACTTGTGCATCGGCCCGAAGCTTGTCCAGTTCGGCTGTAAGCTGGCGCGCTTCTCCGATACTCCCACCACGTTCGACAACTACCGCAAGGAGGCAGAACGCTTGCTGCTGTGGTCGACCATGGCGATGGGAAAGCCGGTATCGTCGCTCACGCATGAAGATCTGCTGGCGTACCAGCTTTTTCTGGCCGATCCGCAGCCTATGCATCGCTGGGTCATGCCGCGCGGGCGTAAGGTCGCATGTTCGCACCCGGACTGGCGACCGTTCGCCGGACCGCTCGCTCCCTCCAGCCAGCGGCAGGCGATCGTGATCTTGAACACGATGTTTTCCTGGTTGGTCAATGCCGGCTACCTGGCCGGCAATCCGCTGTCCCTGTCACGTCAGCGTGCACGCCGCGCCAAGCCGCGCGTTACCCGCTATCTCGAACCGAATCTGTGGGCTGAGGTCAAGCAGACCATCGACCAGATGCCGAAAGAGACTGATCGGGAACGCGAGCATTACTTCCGGCTGCGCTGGCTGTTTTCGCTGCTGTACCTGTGCGGACTGCGCATTTCCGAAGTGGTCGGCAATTCGATGGCCGGGTTCTTCTGCCGGCGAGACAAGGATGGCGAGGAACGCTGGTGGCTGGAGATCACCGGCAAAGGCGACAAGACGCGAATCGTGCCGGCCACGAACGATTAATGATGGAACTTGCCCGCTACCGCCGCGAAAAAGGCCTTGTGCCACTTCCATTGCCCGGTGAGGCCACGCCCTTGCTGCTGCCCATTGGCGACCGCAAGGGCCCGATGACGCGCGGCGCCGTGCATGCGATCGTCAAGAAAGTGTTCGAGGA
>DASVLY010000501.1:0-7490 GCA_036384635.1 Noviherbaspirillum sp.
CGTGCTGCCTCTGAAGACGGCGATGCAGGCAGCGTGCGCGATTGCAGCCGGTGACCTGTCGGTTGTCAGGTTTTCCTCGACTCGTCATGATGACATGGGACTGCTGCTGCAGGCACTGCAACAAATGAACGTCAACATGCAGGCAATGATTGGAGACGTGCGCACCAATGTCGAATCGATCACCACCGCGACCGCAGACATTGCTTCCGGCAATATGGATCTGGCTCAACGAACGGAAACGCAAGCGGCCAGCCTGGAGAAAACCGCATCCAGCATGGAGGAACTTTCCTCCACGGTGCGACAGAATGCGGACGGCGCCGCGCAGGCGAACGAGCTTGCGGTGTCCGCTTCGGCCATCGCCGGCAAGGGCGGCCAAGTCGTCGGTCGGGTTGGCTTGACAATGAATGAGATCAGCGCATCCGCACGGAAAATCGTCGACATTATCGGCTTGATTGGTAGCATTGCGTTCCAGACCAATATTCTCGCGTTGAATGCTGCAGTCGAAGCCGCCCGTGCAGGCGAACAAGGAAAAGGTTTTGCGGTGGTCGCCGCTGAAGTGCGCAATCTTGCGCAGCGCTCCGCTGGCGCCGCAAAGGAAATCAAGTCATTGATCGAGGACTCTGTTGAAAAAGTCAATGAAGGTAACAGGCTGGTCGAGGATGCCGGGCATACGATGGATGAAATCGTTTTGTCAGTGAAGCGAGTGAACGACATCATCGGTGAAATCAGTACGGCGAGTAAGGAGCAGAGCGCCGGTATCATAGAAGTGAATCAGGCGATTTCCCATCTGGATGCAGTTACACAGCAAAATACTGCGCTGGTTGAACAAACTGCGGCTGCGGCGTTCGGTTTGAAAGATCAGGTGAGCAGACTGTCGCAGGCGGTTTCGCTATTCAAGCTCCGTCATGAAAATACTTTGACCAACCTCGCGGCACTACCCTCGGTAAAGGTGCTTTCGTTTCAGGGGAGGAACGTGGCTTCAGAAAATAATACAGAGAAATACATAGCAAAGGCATGAGTTCTGCATTTCACCGCAGTCGACAAACACCCTCTGGAGCGGTTTGCGGATCAGTATAGGGGAACCAAGGCCGGGGCGGACACTGCAGGCCCGGGATGGAACCCACACAGACCAGTTCATAACACCCTCTAAAAGCCGATACTGATCCCAATACCAGCCCCGGAATGATGCCAGTCTCCCCCCTCTTCGATCTGCCGGATCGCATCCAGCTGCCGGTCGATCTGCGGTGACTGAGAGCGCAACCGCTGCAACAGATTCAGTTGCTCAGGCGCAGGCGGTTGTCTGAAAAGCTGTCCCCGCAGTTCCCCGCCCGGAAAAGTTGTACTGAGCACGTTGAAGTAGTAATTTCCCGCCCTGAGCGAGCCCCATTGCGTTGCACTTAATGCGGCGCTTGCGATCCAGACGCCGCTGGACGCTTCCCTGTATAGCGAAAAGACAATCGGTCCATTGATGCCGGGCTGGCCTTCCTGGAGGTATACGGCAGTTTCGTTCACGCCATTGACGACGACACTGGCGTACATGATGTTGTTGTCCCGATTGACGGTAATAACCCCGATCGCCGTGCCGATACTGGAGTTGGGCGGCACCTCCTGCCCACCGGCGAGCGTCGTGCTGAATGCCCTCCACGGCACATCGTTGCCGCCACCGCCGCAAGACGCCAGAACAGTGATCGGCAGCAGCAAAAAACAGCGTGACAGAAGCGTCCGAATGTCGAGGGATAACATGACGAATCCTTCTCGCGAAAACGGCAAAACAACTGCAAGCTTTGTGCCTGTCCGTGCCCATGTCATGCGCTCTGCTTCAGGAAACCGGCGAGATTGGCGGTGAACGGTCGTGCCAGGATTGACGCAAGATTTGTTGAATATGGCGTAATTTTTTGATTTCCGGAAAAATCAGAAGATTGTGAAAATGATCAAGATTTCGTCCCGCTTCCGAGGGAGTGGCGGGCGCATACTCGCAAAGCAAGAATTGAGAAGTGGAAAAAATCTTAACCAAGGGTACACTCTTATTCATATTCTTATTATATTTGCCGCTAGTTCACTCTTAATGTGCCCAAACCAAGATGCTGATTCCAGGTTACTCAATCGCTGAAACGGTATTCAGTAACTCCCGCAGCATTATTTATCGTGCGATGAAAACAGAGGACGGGCAGCCTGCGTTGATCAAGCTGGCATGCCAGGGTTCTTCCTCAGACGAGTTGAACGAGAACACCCGGCTTGAATACCACATTCTTCAGCAACTTGGCGGTGAAGGGGCATTGGCCCCCAGGGCACTGCTGGAATGCGATAGCGGACCAGCCATTATCCTGAATGATTTCGCCGGCGAACCGCTCGATCAATACCTGGCAGATGCGCCGTTCGATCTGGATTTTTTCTTTTGTGTCGCATTGCAATTAGTCGACATATTGGGGGAGATTCATCGTCACGATATCGTCCATCGAGACATCAACACCCAAATCATTCTGGTTGAGGAGACAACCCATCGGGTCAAACTGGCTGACTTCAGTTTCGCGGCACAACTGTCACGACAGCATCAGCCGGTCCTCAATCCGCAAATGCTGGAAGGCACGCTCGCCTATATGTCGCCTGAACAGACCGGGCGCATGAATCGTGTCATCGATTACCGTACCGATTTCTACTCATTGGGCGTCACGTTTTATCGCATGCTGACCGGCACGCTGCCCTTCACCGCCCAGGATGCGATGGGCCTGGTCCATTGCCATATTGCACAGTCGCCTGAGCCGCCGCACGCACACAATCCTCAAGTTCCCACGACCATATCGCAAATTGTCTTGAAGCTGTTGGCTAAAACGGCTGAAGAACGTTATCAAAGCGCCTATGGCATTAAAACCGATTTACTGGAATGCGCGCAGCAATGGCGCACAGCTCGCCGCATCGAGGACTTCACCCTTGGCCGCCGCGATATTCCCAGCCGCTTCCTGATTTCGCAGAAACTCTATGGTCGCGAAGCAGAACTGGCCGTGCTTGAAGCGGCATTCGGGCGTGCGAGTGCAGGTACAAAGGAGCTGATCCTGGTTACCGGGCAATCCGGAATCGGAAAATCGAGCCTGGTGAATGAGATTTGCAAAACAGTCATGCAAGGCTGCCGCAACGCTGGCTATTTCATCACGGGGCGTTGCGATCAATACAACAATAGTCCTTATGGGGTACTGGTTCTCGCATTTCGCCAACTGGTGAGACAGTTGCTGACCGAAAGCTCGGAAAGCATCATGCGCTGGCGTCAGGATCTAAGCGCAGCATTAGGGACAAATGCCCAGATCATTGTCGAGCTGATCCCGGAAATTCAATTGATCATCGGCCCGCAGCCTCCTGTGGCGGCGATGGCCCCAAAAGAAACGCGGAACCGCTTCAATACCATCATTCGTGCCTTCATCGAATTATTTGCCAAACAGGAGCACCCTTTCACCATCTTCCTGGACGATTTGCAATGGGCGGATTCCGCTACGCTGCGTTTGCTCAGGAACCTGATGGCCAGCGACGATTTGCGTTATTTCCTGCTCATTTGCACTTACCGCGGGGAGGAGATCGAGCCGAATACACCGCTTGCCGTCATGATTGAAAAAATCTGCAGAACAGCCGCTCCTGTAAGCAGGATCGGTCTGCCCCCCCTGAACCTCTTGCATGTGCAGAAACTGCTCACCCATACCTTGCATTGCACGGAGGAAGCCGCACTCCCGCTAGCCAGGCTGGTTCACGCAAAAACACACGGGGTACCGTTCTTCATCAGGCAATTGCTGCAGGCGATCTATGCTGCGCGCCTGATTGAATTTGACGCTGTAACCGGGCGCTGGAAATGGGATATAGCGCAAATTCAAATGATGCCGATCACCGACAACGTCGTCGAACTGATGGCCGAGAATATCAGGCAGCTTGAGCCCGACGCGCAAGAATTGCTCAAGTTTGCAGCAACCCTGGGCAGCAGTTTCGATTTCGACTCGCTTGCCCTGGTCTCCGGCATGCAGCGGCAAATGCTCGCAAGGAATCTGCGGCTGTTGCAGCAGGATGGGCTGATCGTGCGAACCGGGGAAGATCGTAATGCCGGTCCGCAGTACGAATCCGCTGTGCGGGCTCGCATGCATGACAGCGGCAATTCCATCTACGAATTCCAGCATCCACGCATCCAGCAGGCCGCCTACCTCCTCATTCCCGAAGCGGAGCGCGCGGTCATGCACCTTCATGTCGGACGTTCGATGCTCCATGCGATGGAGGCAGCCAAACTCGAAGAACGGCTATTCGAAATCGTCAATCATCTCAATACGGCAATCGATCTGATCGATGCTTGTGCCGAACGTATCGAACTCGCGCGTTTCAATCTGAGAGCCGGCAAAAAGGCCGCCGCTTCCATCGCCTATGACACGGCCGAAGCGTATGTTGCCGAAGGCATTCGATGTGTTGCCAGTTGTGACACGAACTGGGAGCAACATTACCAGTTGATATTCGAATTGCACCTTCACTATGCTCAGATTCTGGCAGCTACCGGGAAGCTTTCCCTTGCACGCCAGGTCTTTCTGCATCTTGCCGAACGGGGGAGGAACATAGGCGACAAGGCCAGCGTGTTCGAACAGTACAGTATTGCGTTGCAAAATTCCGGTGATGCCGCACAAGCCTTGAAAATGGCGAAAAGGGGTCTGGCGCTTTTTCATATCGATTTCCCCGAGGAGCCCACCCTCGCCGCTGATGAAACCGAACGGATATGCTGCGAACTGACACGGCCGGAGACAATCGCCCGATTTGCCGGATTGCCGGTGGCGGCGAGCAAAGATGCATTGATGATCGGACGGCTCTATGACCGCTGCATCATCGGTACTTACTTCACCGAACCGAAGAATCTCGGACTTGTCATCAGCCGCAACGTCAGCCATGTGCTTGAGCGCGGGATCGCGCCGGAAGCGGCCGTGACGCTCGCCTGGTTTGCCATGTTTCTTGGCATGTCCGGAAAGAAAACGCAGGCGTTCGAGTATGGGCAGCTCGCTTTGGAGATCATTCAAAAATTCGACGATCCCTATTGCCAAGGCAAGACCGAACTTTTGGCGCACGCACAAACTTTATGCTGGAAACATCCTTTCAAACAAAATGCAGCAGACCTTGAGCATGCTTTCCTGCTGTGCCATAGCGCCGGCGATTTGCAATATGCAAGCTATGCCCTTATCAGCACTTACATTGCAAGCCTGGCGAGGGGACACAATTATCACGAGATACTGTTGAATTGCCAACGCTGGCACGACTACTGCCAAAAATATGTGCCGCTCGAACTGGACCAGGCAAAAATCCGGTTGCAGGCGCACCAGCGGTTAATGGGCATCGAACTTGTCCCGATTGACGCAGAACAGCTGCTTGCCGAGTATGAGGCCGAGAAAAATTCGACCGATGTGAGTGAATCCCTGGTCGAACTGGCGCGTGTTTCCACTCTTTTCGGCGATTATGCGGCGGCCTACGCTTATTGCCGCCGTGCGGAGCCGCTTCTGGCGATGGGAGCGGCTGGCAACCTGTTGTTATTGATAATGTTTTATCAGGCTTATGCAATCAGCGCAGGCCGGCTTTATCGCAAGGAAAATGACCCGGCGGCAAAGACGGCGCTTGCAGGCGTGGTGGAATTGTATTTGCAGCATCTGAAAGAGATTTCAGATATCAGTCCGGATAATTTCCGCTCTTATTACAAAATTGCAGAGGCTGAATGGGCTGCGGCGCGCGGCAATGTCGACACGGCTGCCGGCTGCTATTTGCAGGCAATACGCCATGCGCGCGAACATGGCTACGTTCTGCTGGAAGCATGGGGCAACGAATTGCTGGGTTGGCTGTACCGGGAAAACGGCATGCGTGTGGCACAGGCGCATTTCGATGAGGCACGGCAACTGTATCTTGATTGTGCGGCGAACGGCAAGGCAAACACACTCCCTCAGCGTCGCTCCGATGCGTCGAAGGGCGAAGACAGGGAAGCCGTCGGAATTCACACGCAGCAACTTGATCTCGCGACTATCATGAAGGTCTCTCAAGCGATATCTTCCGAAATCGTACTTGAGAAGCTGATCGAACGGATGATGCTCATCGTCGTTGAGAATGCCTGCGCCCAGCAAGGTACGCTTTTGCTCAACAAGGATGGCGCCTTGCTTGTGCAGGCCACTATTCATGGCGGTGCCGTCGAAGTACGGCACGACACAGCAATGGGGGCAGACCACGAAATCAACCGGGCAGTGATTGACTATGTGACGCGCACTTGCGAACCGGTGGTGCTTGACGATGCAGCCGCTGACGGGCCATTCATGCATGACTCGTGGGTGATTCGGCATCAGCCCAAATCGATACTGTGCATTCCCCTTGTCAATCAGGGCAAACTCTCCGGCATTATCTATCTCGAAAATAACCTGGTTACCGGCGCTTTTACACCGGACCGTATCGCCATGCTGGAGCTGATCGCTTCGCAAGCAGCAATCTCACTGGAAAACGCATTACTGTACGCGAACCTGCAGCGGGAACAGGCAGCGATCCGGGAGCTTAATGAGACTCTGGAACAACGGGTGGCCGAACGTACTGCCGAAGCCCGGCATGCGCACAAGCGCCTGATCGACATGACTGAAGCCCTGCCTTTGGTGGTATTCCAGCTCCGCGAAGGGGCCAACGGCGAACGCAGCTATAGTTTTATCGGCGGAAACGTACGGGAAGTATTGGGGGTCAGTGCGGGCGATATTTTTGCAGACATGAAAGCGCGCCTGCATTCGACACTGCCGGAAGACAAAGCGATGGTAGAAGCTGTGGTGCAAGAGACACTTAGCCAAAAGCGAGTAGCGGATTTCTCGCATCGCGTCATTGTCGATGGCAGCATCCGTTGGATTCATGCCTATTCAAGACCGCAATTCGTCAATGGCGAATGGGTGTGGAACGGATTCTGGATGGATGAAACGGACGCGCGCAGACAAAGAGAGGAGCTGCGGCTGGCGAAGGAGCAGGCCGAAGACGCAGTACGCACAAAGTCACTCTTCCTGGCCAATATGAGCCACGAGATCCGCACGCCCATGAATGCCATCATCGGCCTTTCTCACCTGGCGCTGAAAACCGGCCTGAATGCCCGGCAGCACGAGTATATCGCCAAGATTCATCATGCCGGCACGTCATTGCTTCGCGTCGTCAACGATATCCTCGATGTCTCGAAAATCGAGGCAGGAGAGCTTCATCTCGATAATGTCGTCTTCCAGCTCGAACAGGCTCTGGACAATGTGGCCACAGTGGTCGGCCAGAAGGCGGCCGAAAAAGGACTGGAACTCATCTTCGATATCCAGCCCGACTTTGCGTATTCGCTGGTCGGCGATACCCTGCGGCTCGAACAGATACTCATTAATTTGATTGGCAATGCAGTCAAATTCACCGAGGCAGGCGAGGTTGTCGTGCGTGTCGAACGGCTGGAGAACACAGCAACTCACGTCAAACTTGCGTTCTTCGTGCGCGATACAGGCATT